>JANEMG010000088.1 GCA_024511045.1 Gammaproteobacteria bacterium
TTACGAAGGTGTGGCGAAGCGGCACGGACGCAGGACGGCCGGGGCAATAATGGTTGTCGCGTTGGCGAGTCGATTTTGGAGACTTGGATGTCCCAAAATCTATCACGAGGTAGCGACACGTTTGACCGCCCCGGTCGCCTCGACAACCATCCCCGAAGGCATCCCCTACATCGTCGCCAACGAGGCCGCGGAACGCTTCAGCTACTATGGCATGCGCGCCATACTGGTGGTGTTCATGACCCGGTATCTGATGGACGCCGCCGGACAGCCGGCAGCCATGACGGAAAACGAGGCGCAGGGCTATTTTCATCTGTTCGTTTCCGCCGTCTATTTCATGCCGCTGTTCGGCGCGCTGCTGGCGGATGGCGTGCTCGGCAAATACCGCACCATCATTTTTTTGTCATTGATCTACTGCCTGGGCCACTTCGTCCTGGCCTTGGACCACACCCGCCTGGGGCTGCTCCTGGGGCAGGGATTGATCGCGATCGGCGCAGGCGGCATCAAACCCTGCGTGACATCGCACGTCGGCGACCAGTTCGGCGCCTCCAACCAGCAGCTGATGGCGCGGGTGTTCGGCTGGTTCTATTTCGCCATCAATCTCGGCGCCTTTGCCGCGATGCTGCTCATCCCCTGGCTGCTGGCCCATCATGGCCCATCGGTGGCCTTTGCCTTGCCCGGCGTCCTGATGCTGCTGGCGACGCTGGTGTTCTGGAATAGGTCGCTACCGCTTCGTGCACATCCCCCCGGCAGGCATGCATTTCGTGAAAACCATGCTCAGCCGCACCGGCCTCGGCACGCTGGGCAAACTGGCCTCGATCTATGTTTTCACCGCCATGTTCTGGGCATTGTTCGAGCAGATTGGTTCCTCCTGGGTGCTGCAGGCGCAGAAAATGGACCGGCATCTGTTCGGCGTGGAATTGCTGCCCTCCCAGATACAGGCTGCCAACCCGCTGCTGATCATGCTGCTGACGCCGCTGTTCACCTATCTGGTCTATCCGGCTCTGAACCGGCTGCTGGAGATGACCGCGCTGCGCAAAATGGCCATGGGCATGTTCCTGACGGTGGCCGCCTTTGCCATCGCCGCCGGCATACAGATGCGCCTGGATGCGGGTTCGATACCGTCCATCGGCTGGCAGCTGCTGGCCTACGTGCTGCTGACGGCTGCGGAAGTGATGATTTCCATCACCTGCCTGGAATTCTCCTACACCCAGGCGCCCAATGCCATGAAATCCTTCATCATGGCCTTCTATTTCCTGTCCATCGCCATCGGCAACCTGTTCACCAGCGCCGTGAATTTCCTGATCCAGAATCCCGACGGCAGCAGCAAACTGGCCGGCGCCAGTTATTTCTGGTTCTTCACCCTGCTGATGCTGATCACCGCACTATTGTTTTTACTTGTGATTCGCCGCTACCGGGAGAAGACCTACCTGCACGAGGAAAAACCTGCTTCGTGAAAAAATCGCCGGCTGCCATCCACGGCAGTTTCACACCCCTTTCTGAACAAAGAAAAGTCAGTGGCAACATGCAACGGAATTTACAGCCCAAGGAATGATATTAGACGTTAGCCATAGAACTATGTTATCTGCCGCATACAGAATGGCAAATACCGCACACAACATCCACTCCAGACAGCCCCCATCCTGCAGCCATCGGCTTCGCAAGGCCTCCTGAACCGGCATGAATACTGCTTCAATATTTAAGCTAAAGAACTCAATAAGCTTATAGATACATAGTGAAATGCAGGGTTATGCCAGCGCAAGCACTTGCTCCCGCTGGGTGCTTGTAAATCCAAGACAGTGGCCGCCTTTAAACCCCGCACACTATTTCAACACAGAGATGTGCAGACCATTACCTATACCTTCAGTCTGTTCCGGTTCAGCGCCCGCCACGGAGTACTGCGCGCGCATCACCCGTGCTTGCCGGCAGCATACCTGCTGCCGGCACCCAGGAATGGACACCCGAATTGATGCTTTGCATAGTTTGCCAAAGCGGTACAAAAAATAATGAAAAGAGGTGACAATATGCATGAACACGCCTTCAAATACGCCTTGGCATTTTCCGGACTGGTGGTGATTTCCCCCGGTTTTGCGGAAACCGTTCCGGAAATGACCGATAATATCCTGTTGCCGGACATGGTGATCGAGGGGGAAATCATCCGGCCGGGCACCGTCGGCGTCAATCCCGGCCTCGGCGGCATCAACGATGCCGCGACCCTGATGCGCCGCGTGCCGGGCGCCAATGTCAACAACAACGGCCCCCTGTCGGGCATCGCCCAGTACCGGGGAATGTTCGGAGATCGCGTCAATGTCATCTCCGATGGCACCAACTACAAACCCGCCTGTGCCAATGCCATGGATGCACCGTTGAGCCATGTGCCCGCTTCGTTGACCGAAACCCTCAACGAGGTTCCCACGGCCGGCTATGCCTTCTTCAACCTGCGCGCGCAATATCGCCCGCAAAGCAACGCCCTGAAAGGATTGCAGATAGGCGCCGGAATCGAAAACATCTTCAACAAGGCCTACCGCACCCACCTCAGCGGCCTGAACCGCAGTCCTGTCAACGAGGGTACCCCGATCGGCGAACATCTTCCCGGCCCCGGTCGTAATTTCTATGTCACGTTGAGTTACGATTTGTAACGAGCAGTGCACAGCTCCGGGTGGCGCAAGATTGACGGTGATCGAGCCAGCGCCTCGATGCGCCACCCGGAATTCGGACAGCGGCGATTTGCTGTGAACAGCTATCGAAGCTTTGCCCCCCGTCTTGATAGCAGGGGCCGATAAGGTTATCATCATCCGTTTGCCATTCAGTTTTCAATTTGAGAAGTATCTATGTTTTCTTCGCGCCAAACCATAACCAGGCTGATTCTGGCCGCCGCATGTTGCACTGCGATGCCCGTTCATGCCGAGGCATTGAATCAGGCCATCAAAGCTGATCTGGCGACCACCGAAGCGGCCATCCGCTCGCAAAAAAAAATCGACCGCGTCAGTGACCAGACACAGAAGCTGCTGGAGGAGTATCGGGTAGCGACCCGGCAGACGGAAACCCTGCAGGTCTACAACCGTTATTTGCAGGATCTGCTCGAGTCCCAGCAACAGGAAAAGCTATCGCTGCAGCGGCAGCTCGAGGAAATCGAAACCACCCAGCGGGAAATACTGCCGCTGGCGCTGCGCATGCTGGACAGCCTGGAAGACTTCATCAGGCTGGACATGCCCTTTCTCCCCGAAGAACGCGGACAGCGCCTGAAAAAGCTGCAGCAGATGATCAAGCGGGCGGATGTCACCAATGCCGAAAAATTCCGGCGCATCCTGGAGGCCTTTCAGATCGAGAATGACTATGGCAATACCATCGAGGCCTACCGGGGGGGGCTGGAACTGAATGGCTCGAAAAATTCCGTCGATTTTCTGCGCCTGGGGCGTCTGGCCCTGTATTATCAGCGCCTGGACGGCAGTGAAACCGGCTACTGGAGCAAGGAACAGAAACGTTGGGAAAAACTGCCCGATCATTACCGGCAAACCATCCGCACCGGACTGCGCATTGCCCGCAAGGAAATGGCGCCGGACCTGCTGGTCGTGCCGCTGCCGGCAGCGGAGGACGCAAAATGAACAGAATGGTACTGATTGTCGCCGGACTGCTGTTAATCAACACCGCCTGGGCGGAACACCTGGATCTCGACCAACTGCTGCGGGACGTGAAAAAATCCCAGGGCATCGAAGGCAGAATCAACCGGCAAAGGGAAGCCCGCTTCCTTGCCGAAAAAAACAGACAGCAGCAATTGCTGGCAGAGGCGAAAGCGGCGCTGGCCAGGGCGGAAGCGCGGAGCAGTACGCTGAAATCCCAACTGGACGCCAACGAACAGGGACTCACCATTCTGGAGACGGAACTCAACGAGCGCAGCGGCATACTGGGTGAACTGCTGGGCGTCGCCAAACAGGCGGCCGGAGACCTGAGCGTCGAGCTGCATCAGTCCCTGGTTTCAGCACAGTTCCCGGATCGCGGCGTGGCCCTGGAAAAAATCGCCGACAGCAAGGCGCTGCCCACGATCGAACAACTGGAAACACTGTGGTTCAACCTGCTGCAGGAAATGACCGAGTCCGGCAAGGTGGTCCGCTTCGACACGGAGATCCTGGCGGCGACCGGTGAGCCGCAAAGCGCTGAAGTGGTCAGAATCGGCACCTTCAACGCTCTGAGCGGCGGCAAATATCTGCGCTACCTGCCGGAAACCGGAAAACTGGTGGAACTTGCCCGCCAGCCCGAAGGCAGATACCTCGATCTGGCGGAGGACTTCATCGCCGCAAAACAGGGGCAGCGTGTCGATATCGGCATCGACCCGACCCGCGGGGTGCTGCTCAGTCTGCTGATTCAAAAACCGGACCTGCTGGAGCGCATTCAACAGGGCGGCATTATCGGCTACATCATTCTCCTGTTGGGTGCCGTGGGCTTTGTGGTGGCGATCATACGCCTGCTGCAGCTGTACAGCACCGGCCGGAAAATGGATCAGCAATTGTACGATCTGCAGTCCGCCAATACCGACAACCCGTTGGGACGGGTGATTCTGGCCAGCGAGCAAAGTCTGGCGGGTAACCTGGAAAACCTGGAACTGATGCTCGACGAGGCCATCACCCAGGAGGTACCGAAACTGGAAAAGGGCTTGCCGATGATCAAACTGCTGGCCGGGGTCGCCCCCCTGCTGGGCCTGCTGGGCACGGTAACCGGCATGATCGCCACCTTCCAGGCCATCAGCCTGTTTGGTACCGGGGACCCGAAGCTGATGGCCAGCGGCATCTCCCAGGCGCTGGTCACGACCATGCTAGGGCTGATGGTCGCCATCCCGCTATTGTTTCTGCACAGCCTGCTGGCCTCCCGCAGCCGCGCCCTGGTGCAGATCCTCGATGAACAGTCGGCGGGACTGATCAGCCGTATCGCGGGAAAATAAATGCAGTTGTTCGAGGCGCTGCGCACTTTCATGCAGGCCGGCGGCGGCGTGCTCTGGGTCATCCTGCTGGTTTCCATTGTTCTCTGGGCATTGATTTTGGAACGCTTCCTGTTTTTTTACCAGTCTTACCCGAATCTCCGGGAAAACTGTCTGCGGCAATGGCGAGAGCGCAGCGACAAGAGTTCGAAGCAGGCTTTCGCCATCCGCAAATGCCTTATTTCCGAGGCCAGACTGGAAATGCAGAATTCCGTGCTGGTAATCCGCATGCTGGTTGCCCTGTGCCCCATGCTGGGCCTGCTGGGCACCGTCGTGGGCATGATCCATGTCTTCGACGTGATGGCCGTGACCGGCACCGGCAACGCCAGGGCCATGGCCTCCGGCGTGTCCCGTGCCACCATCACCACCATGGCCGGCATGGTGGTCGCCATCGCCGGCCTGTATTGCAGCAGGCTCATCGACGACCGCATCAACGTGGAAATCCACAAGCTGTCCGATTTATTGAAATTTCACTGAAGAGAAGATCATGCGCCGCAGAAGCAGCCGTTCCAGTATCGAGCAAAATCCGGAAATCGATATGACACCGATGCTGGATATCGTTTTTATCATGCTGATTTTTTTTATCGTCACGACCTCCTTCGTCAAGGAGTCGGGCATCAATGTCAACCGCCCCACCGCGCAGACGGCGCAGACCAAGGAACGGGCGCACATCATCGTCTCCATCAAGTCCAACGGTGAAGTATGGATTGACAAGCGCGCCGTCGACATTCGCGCCATCCGGGCGAATATCGCCAGGCTGCATGCGGAAAACCCGCTGGGTTCGGTGATCATCGCCGCGGACCGCGACACTCATGTACACGTACTGGTACAGGTGATGGATCAGGTGCGTCTGGCGGGCATCAGCAATGCCTCCATCGCCACCGAGACGGAATCGAAGTGATCCGCCTGCTTTCGGCATTGCTGCTCGGCCTGGTCGTGTCGCTGGGGCTGTTCTGGCTGATGCAGTATATGACCATGAACAACAAGACGGGGCTGAAACCTACCGATAATATTCGCATGGTGGAATTTGTCCGCCTGAAGCGGGAAACCCGGCTGCAGACCAAAGACCGGAAACGGCCGGAGCCGCCCAAACCGAAGAAGCGGCCCCCTCCGCCAAAAATGCAGGTGGCCAATCCCCAGGTGGCGAGGCATAACGTGCCGGCCATCGATATGCCCAACCTGGACATTCCACTGTCGGCCGGACGCTTTTCCGGACCGCTGCTTCCCGGTGTCAGGATGGGGGTCGGCAAGATCAGCAGCAACGTCATCCCGCTGGTGCGGGTGCCTCCGCGTTATCCCATGCGCGCTGCCAGGCGCCGCATCGAGGGCTGGGTGAAAGTGGAATTCACCATAACCGAAACCGGCAGCGTCAAGGACGCCGTGGTCGTGGAAGCACAGCCCAGTGACATTTTCAACCGCGCGGCACTCAGGGCCATCGCCAAGTGGAAGTTCAAACCCAAAGTGATCGATGGCGAGGCATTCGAGCAGCGCGCCGTGCAGGTCCTGCAATTCAAACTGAACAAATGAGCCATTTCAGGATCGCACTCCTTCTCCTCTCGCTGCTCTTTTCGGCTCCGACGCCCAGTTGGGCGGCCAGCGACGGCAAGCCGGCGACGGTTTCCCCCTGGCTGTACAAGAAACTCCAGAAAACCGAACGCCTGATCGCCAAAAAATCCTATGGGCATGCCGGCAAAATGCTGAGGATGCTTTTGAACAAGGTCGATCAGGGCAGTTACGAACAGGCGCTCGTGCTGCGCAGCCTGTCTTCCGTCTATGCGCTGCAGAACCGGTATGGCAAAGCCGCCGAGGCCATGGCGCGCTGCGTCGCACTGAACGTCCTGCCCGAGCAACAGCAGCAGGCGCTGTTGAACCTGGGACAGCTGTACATGGCTACCGAAAACTATCGCAAGGCGGTGCGGATTCTGGAACCCTGGCTGGCTGAAAACCCCGCGCCCAATGCCGAACTCTACGTACTTCTGGCCAATGCCTACGCCCAGTTGAAGCAATACCGCAAGGCCCTGCCATACATAGAGAAAGCCATCAAGAGCTCGAAAAAACCGGTGGAATCCTGGTATCAGCTCAACCTGGCTCTGTATTACGAACTGAACGATTACCGGTCAGCGGCGAGAATCCTGCAACGCATGATCCAGCATTTTCCAGACAAGAAGGAATACTGGGAACAACTGGCGGCTGTCCACCAGCTGCTGAAGCAATACAAAAAAGTCGTCGCCATCAAAGACCTGGCCTACAGGAAAGGCCTGCTCACCAGAGAAAAGGAAATCCTGGATCTGGCCAATCTGTTTCTGTATGTCGACGCCCCCTACAAGGCGGGAAAGCTGCTGACTGATGAAATACAAAAGGGGCGCGTCGCCGGCAATTCAAAAAACTGGGAACTGCTGGCCAATGCCTGGACCCAGGCCAGGGAATACAAGCAGGCAGCAGCGGCGCTGGAAACCGCCGCACGGCTGAACGCCAAGGGGCGCCTGTATCTGCAGCTGGGCCAGGTCTACGTTGCCCAGGAACAGTGGCGCAAAGCGATCATGGCATTGAACAAGGCCATCGAAAAAGGCGGCCTGAAACATCCGGGAACGGCCTATATTCTGCTGGGCATGAGTCATTACGAACTGCAACAGCTGAAATCCGCCCGCCAGGCCTTCAACAAGGCGGCAAAATACAAGAAAACCCGAGCAGCAGCCAGGCAGTGGCTGAATTATATGGCCAATGACACCCCCGGCTGAGTGATAGCAGTGCAAGGGCGCACATGTGAACTGCCCCGCATCACGCGATAGCGAAATCCGGTATTCAATCGAGGGCTATTCAGTTAGCGTCTATAAACACCCATCCATGGCGTATTTAAAGAAAGAAAACAGCACATGCGATTGGCTGTTTTCTTCTGATGATGCCGGCACTTGCCTGTGCTGGAATTAGTTCCCGTCATTTATAGACGGGAGCTATTTATAAACGATCGTATTGGCAGATACCGAATAGTTGTCCTGAAAAAACAAGAACAGGAAATTCCATTTCAAGGATCTGTCTTCGATAACGTTGACAAATTGTGCTGACTTGCCTTCCAGATGAGCGCCTTGCCGCATTTCTTTCCAAGCCAGAATAGCCAGGTTCTGGTCCCGGCAAAGTGGAATAGAGAAGAGAATATAAAAACAGCTTGCCTGGCCCGAGACGTTGATTGTCTCCATGGTAAAATTGGGTGAATTTAAATCAAATTCAGTTGAGGTAACTGAAGTTTCCCACGCTGACCGCCATGGAGAGCGAAGCGAAGGCGGTTAGTCCCCGGTAGCGACCAGGGCCGCACTGTTTATCCGGGGTGCGATAGCGCAG
>JANEMG010000418.1 GCA_024511045.1 Gammaproteobacteria bacterium
CAATGAAATGGGATAACTCACCAGCCAGCCTTCTCAGAAGGCTGGCATCAAAGCCCCCTTATAGGGGGAAAAAGGCAAATCTGCGTTCTTAGAACGCAGATTTTTAGAATATAATCACACAGGACCCGACACCCGAGCAGTTCGTGAAGAAGATGGGCAATGATGACTATGCGAAGCATATCGAATCGCTGCCGGGAAAATACGATACCGATTACATCAAGTTTCTGACAAAGCAGTACAAGACCTTTGCCGATGGCGCCATCTATTCCCTTGCGCTGGAATTGAGAGAACCCTTCTACAATTGCGACGACTGCAAATCGGAGTGGATCATCCCCCTGAAAGAAGGCGAGCAGATCTTCAACTACTGGTGGGACAAGGGATACAAGATTCATATTCATATCACCGGGGACAAGGCTTTCGAAGCCTACCTCGATATTGTAGAACGGGCGATGAAACGGCATCCGAGAAAAGATCACCGCACCACCTTCCACCATGTGGGGCTGTTCGATGCCGGTCAGGCGCAGCGGGCGGCAGACCTTGGAATCGAGATCTCCGCGAATTCGTACTACCTGTGGGCGCTGGCAGAGAAGTACAGCCAGACGGGTCTTGGCAAGGAACGGGCGGAGAATATGGTGGCCCTCAGGGAGTTCACAAAGCGCGGTATTCCTGTTTCCCTGCACTCCGACTTCGCCATGGCACCGGCCGAACCGCTGATGCTGGCCTGGGTAGCGGCGACACGCACCGTGGACAGCGGCCGGGTGGTCAAGCCGGAAGAACGCATCTCGGTGTATGATGCCTTGAAGGGCATCACCAGCACTGCGGCCCGGACCTTCGGGATGGACGACCGCATTGGCTCCATCAAGGTGGGGAAGGACGCCACCTTCACTCTGCTGGAACAGAATCCATTCAAGGTTGATCCGGCCAAACTGAAAGACGTTCCCGTAGCGGGCGTCGTTTACAAGGGAAAAGTAATCATGAAGCAATCAGAAAAGATGGGGGCGGACCGGGATGAGCACGGCTGTATCCGCTCCGCCGGTTACCACTGGTGCGCCAGGACGAAGCAGTGTGAACGTCCGTGGGAACTGGCCAGGAACAAAGGATTCGAGAACAATAAAGAGTCATTCGACCGCTACTGTGGAAACGAGCAATAATTTCGCTACAACAATACAAGGAGAAGAGACATGAGCATGATCAACAGGCTCGCATGGGCCGCACTGATACTGTGTTTTTCCATTGGAACAACACAGGCTGTGGAAAAAGAGATCTACATTCCCGGCGCCGGTCTGATCGAGAAGGTCGATGTACCCCCGCAACAGCAGCCTGTCGTCGTCTATTACAACGGCGACATCATCACCATGGACGGCGATACGCCCCAGTATGTGGAAGCCGTGGCACAGAAGGATGGCAAGATCGATTTTATCGGCACCAAGGCTGATGCCCTGAAAAAGTACGGTAAGCATGTGCGCCTCATCGACCTCAAGGGCAACACCATGCTGCCGGGTTTCCTGGACCCACACAGCCATTTCATGTCCGCGGTGCGCATGGTCAATCAGGTCAATGTGGCTGCCCCCCCCCGGTGGGCACCGCCACCGATATCCCCCAGATCATCGAAAAACTGAAAGCCTTCGGGGAAGAGAAGCACATTCCCGAAGACGGCTGGATCATCGGCTGGGGATATGACCAGGATCTCATCAAGGAAAAACGTCACATCACCAAAGCTGACTTGAATGCTGCCTTCCCCAAGCGCAAGGTCATGCTGATTCATGTGTCCATGCACGGCGCGGTGCTCAACTCCCAGGCCCTGAAATGGGCGGGCATAGACGCCAGCACCAAAACCCCGGACGGCGGGACGGCGGTGTCATTGCCCGCATGCCTGGCAGCAATGAGCCCGCAGGCCTGCTGATGGAGATGGCCTATATCCCGGTATTCGCCAAGCTGCCCCAGCCCAGCGAAGAAGAAATGCTGGATCTGACCAAGCCGGCGCAGATGATGTACGCCGAAAATGGCTATACACAGGCCATCGAGGGTTTCTCCCATGCGGAGGATCTGGATTTCCTGATGAAGGCGGCGGAACAGGAACGTTTGTTCCTGGATATCCTGGCCCTGCCGGGTTTCACCGAGATGGACAAATGGTTCGGCAATCCAAAATACAGGTTCGGCTCTTACAATAACCTGAAGTTTCCCAGAAATTATTCAAGCCACCATGCGCAGCAGCACAGTGACCAGAGAATTTCCGGGGGGATTGCCGGGTTTGGGGCAAACCCTGGCAAAATTCTCATCCAAAGCCG
>JANEMG010000419.1 GCA_024511045.1 Gammaproteobacteria bacterium
CGCTACTTTTCGTATGCCTACTTTGTTTTCCCTCTGCGCTATCGCACGCCGGATAAACAGTGCGGCCCTGGTCGCTACCGGGGACTAACCGCCTTCGCTTCGCTCTCCATGGCGGTCAGCGAAGGTCGACTTGAATTCCAGCGTCGGTCCCTCCCCTTCCCGGATCAGCATGCGCAGGTCCCGCCCCAGTTCATCGCTCAACTGCTGGATGCGCAGCAGTTTGCGGTGCATGGAGCCGTGAATGAGACCGCTCAGCAGTCCCAGCATGGCCCCCACCAGCAGATAGAATGTGGTTTTCTGCGGGGTCCTGCCGTGCAGCGATTCCAGCATCTGGTCCGTGACGAAGCGGCTGGCCGTGGGAGGGTCTGGTTCGAACTTTTCATGTTCGTGGTAATAGACGAATTCATTGATCGGGTAGAGGAACAGAAAACCCATCACGGCGCCAGCGACCATGGTCATCAGGACGAAGCGGATCTGCTGCCTGCGGCGCAGCAAGCCGGTCAACACCTCATTCCTGTTCATGATTGTCCTCCGATGCCTCTGCTGGGCCGGCCACCGGTTGCATCTGCAGGGGCAGTCCCGCCTCTTGCCAGGCGCTCATATGTCCGTCGAGATAGAGAATGTTGTCATAGCCCGACAGGCGCAGGGAAAATTTTGCGATGCCGGCCCGTGGACCGTGCGCGCAGTACACCACCAGCACCTGCTCCGGACCGACCGGCTCAAGCTGTTCCGGGGAAAAGGCCCGCCAGAAAGGCACATGGATGGCCCCCGGCACATGCCCCGAATCATACTCGGACTGCGACCGGACATCGATGATGACCGGCGCATGCCCAGTGGTGATGGCATCCAGCAACTGCTGCCGGCTGATATGGGTCTTGTCCGTGGCCGCGCAGGCGCTGAGCAGGAATACGGCGCTGCCGGCCAGAAGCCATTGCCCGAACATTATCCCCCCGTAACATTCATATGCCGCAGAATCACCGGCTGTTCCCGGAGATTGAATTCATGCCTTTCCGGTTTGATCTGCATGGCCGCGACAATCGCCTGCTTCAGGACCTGGTCATCGCCGGGATTGGCACGCAGTACGCGCTTCAGATCCACGGAATGCTCGTTGCCCAGGCACAGCAGCAGACGCCCTTCCACGGTCAGTCTGACCCGGTTGCAGGTGGCGCAGAAATTGTGGCTGTGCGGGGAAATGAAGCCGACCCGGGTATCGCTGCCGACCACACGGTGGTAGCGGGAGGGGCCGCCGGTCTGCTCCGGGGTGGCCAGCAGAGCGAAACGCCGCTCCAGATCCTGCTTGATGGCGTCGCTGGAATAATAGGCCTCGGCGCGGTCATGGGCGTTGACCAACCCGAGGGGCATTTCCTCGATAAAGCTGATGTCGAGCCCCTGGTCGATGGCAAACTGCAGCAGGTCTCCCACTTCCCGGTGGTTGCGGTTCTTGAGAATGACGGCATTGATTTTCAGGCGCTCGAAGCCCGCCTGCCGGGCCGCATCGATGCCGCGCAGAACCTGCTGCAGATCCCCGACCCGGGTCAGCTGCCGGAATTTGTCCGCCTGCAGCGTGTCCAGGCTGATGTTCAAACGCCTGACCCCGGCATCCCGCAGAGCGCCTGCGGCATTCTCCAGCTGCGAGCCATTGGTGGTCAGCACCAGGTTGCGCAGTCCCGGCAACCGGCCAAGCCTGCGCAGCAGTCCCAGCGCTCCCTTGCGCACCAGCGGCTCACCGCCGGTCACGCGGATCTTGTTGACGCCAAGCTCGGTGAAGACCCTGGCCAGCGTGAAGATTTCCTCCAGGGTCAAAATCTGCGCCCGGGGCAGAAACGTCATGTCTTCGGCCATGCAGTAGATGCAGCGGAAATCGCAGCGGTCGGTAATGGATATGCGCAAATAATCCACCCGTCTGCCAAACCGGTCGATCAGCATGGAATTGTCACTTGCAGCTGGCTGGCTCATTTCTACAAAAATCCGGTATAACGACAGCGTTAAGCGGCGCCATTTTTTTGTATCGGCATGCGTGAAAAACCAGGGAACAATTGTTGGTAAAGAAATTCCGGAGCGAAATCCGCTCCGTTTGGCCAAACGATAGTTTCCAGTTTCTCATCAAAACGAAACTCAGAGAAACGCGCCTTATTTTTCAAGGGTTGAAATATTTGCCTCCTCAGCGATATCTGTGGGTAGATAATGCCGAAGGCTTAAGCTATCAAATTGAATTATATAAATAAAATGCGCGTTAGCGCCTCATTTTTTCTCGATATTAAAAACTTGTTACT
>JANEMG010000420.1 GCA_024511045.1 Gammaproteobacteria bacterium
CCAGTAATGTTAGGCCGCGAAGAATCTTATCCGCTGTTTATACACAAAGTTATCCACAGAATTTGTGGAAAAACAGTTCCTGATTACGTATAACCCACAGCCTTGCTGAAAGCCTATCATTCTTGTCATCCCGACATCATTGCAGCAACGATTTTGTGATGGCAGTCATGACTCGACATTGATTAAGCGCTTTTTCATTTTTGGAAATGACTGAACCTCGTGGGTAATCAGAAAACCGTTTGCTGATGCGGTGCTGCTGCACAGCACGGTCCAGTCAACGTGGGTAAAATCAGAATATTCGGTTTTCTCGGCAGGGCAGGGGAACTGCTATTCCATTAAGGCGACAGGGATAGGTTATGTCGAGCCACGAAGGAAAAGGGCAAACAATTCGGGAAATGCAGTATTTGAATCTTCTGTGCCTGGGAAAGTCGTGCAGTCCAGGCTTGTCCGCCGCCGTGGACTTCAGAATTTCAGAGCCATGATGACGGGCGTTGGCCTGTGGGGTCAGGCAAAAAAATGGGGGGTCTTCGTTCCAACCCCCCGGTATCTCTTTATGATGAAGAGATAAGCATGAGCGCATAGACAATATGATAGCAACCCTGAGGGAAATTTTAATGCGACATATTGTCGCAGTAAAATAGTCGGTTATTATTGTTCGATTCCTGCCAATACCGCCACATGCGCGGCCACGCTTTTCGCCAGGGCGGGCAGATCGTATCCGCCCTCCAGGGTGGAGATGATCCTGCCGCTGCAGCAGGCGTCAGCGATCGACAGCAGTTCCCGCGTCACCCAGGCATAGTCCTGTTCCGTCCACTGCAGCGTCGACAAGGGATCTGCCCGATGCGCATCGAAACCGGCAGAGATCAGCAGCAGCTGCGGCTGGAAGCTGTGCAAAGCCGGAAAAATTATTTGCTGCATTTTCCTTCTGAATTCTTCCCCGGAACTGCCCGGAGTGAGCGGCACATTGACGATGTTGCCGGCGCCGGTTTCCGTCGCCAGACCGGTGCCGGGATAGAGCGGCATTTCATGGGTGGAGGCATAGAGCACGTCGGCCTGCCGATAGAAAGTGGCCTGTGTGCCGTTGCCGTGATGCACGTCGAAGTCCACGATGGCGACACGCTGCAGGTGGTACTGGCTGCGCGCATGGGCTGCGGCGATGGCGATGTTGTTGAACAGACAGAAGCCCATCGCCTGTTCGGGTTCGGCGTGATGACCGGGGGGGCGCAGCGCGCAAAAGGCATTGTCGGCCTGGCCGGTGCAGACCCTGTCCACCGCATCGCAGACCGCGCCGATGGCGCGCAGCGCGGCATCGGCCGAACCCGGCGAGACCACGGTATCGCCATCCAGCAGCCGGATGCCCTGTGCGGGAATGGCATTCATGATGGCGTCGATGTGCCGCTGCGTATGGATCAGCCTGATTTGCGCTGCGTCCGCACTGAGCTTCGGGGCGCTTATGTTGTGCAGCAGGGAAAAATGGTCGGTGCCGAGAATCCTGGCTATGCTGGTGAGACGCGCCGGACATTCCGGGTGGCCGGGACCGGTATCATGGGCTAGAAAATCCGGGTGGGTATAGTACAGAGTGGTCATCGTGGGCAGTCTGGTTTTTTTCCCCGAAGGCTTTGCGGTGACAGCCTACGGAAGCGCTGGTTTTTCATCTGCTCCGGAGCGGATCAGTCTCTTCGCATATGGCAACGCCGGCAGGACATCAGTATACAGCCGGGACGTTTTTATACTTTCCGCACTTGAAAATTTAGCAGCCAGAAACAGCCGGCTAAGAGAGATATATTACATATTAACAAATGCTTACGGAATTTTCTGGTGCTACTATTTTGCTAAATTATGATTTGCCAACGGTATATGTTAAAAGAAACCTATCGGGCAGCTGGGTTTTGCCAAAGAAATTCCGATTAGCCACGAGTCTCAGCCATTTCCCAAAGTGTAATACAGTGGTCAGCCAATGGCGAGTCATGACTGTCATCCCGTGCTTATCGATACAGAACAGGTGCGGCACTGATGTCGGGAAGAACAATAATGTGTCATTTCGATGGAAGGAGAAATCCTGAGCGCCATTGCAATATGCCAACGCTCGAGATCCATCCTTGTACAGCACCTGTTTTCTTTTTAGAGGAACAATTGTTTTACCTGTATTTGAATACTAGAGTTTAGAGTAAGCAACATTGTTCCACCGTATATTTTCGGGTGAAATAAAGTTGCTATTTTGTTCATACTGCCCGTTAGAGCTTGTTCTATACGCTGATTGCTGCATCCTGC
>JANEMG010000089.1 GCA_024511045.1 Gammaproteobacteria bacterium
ATTGGACGGGAGAATGGATCCACCATAGAAATACGTAATTATTGAGAATCATTCGCATCCACAGGGTGCGCAGCATTCAACCAGCCAAAATCAATTTTTAGTTTTGCATATGGCTCTATAGAAAGAAAACAGCAAATGCGATTGGCTGTTTTCTTCATAATCAATGACTTATTGGCCATTGATTATGCCAGCACTTCCCTGTGCTGGAATTAGTTCCCGTCATTTATAGACGGGAACTAATTAAAATATTATTTTCAAATCGAGTAAAATACCAAAAATACAGCTTTTAGTCAGGTTAAAAATCACTTCATTTCGCCATGGCCGGTAAAAAATCGAAAAAAAAACAGAAGCAGGACAACAATACCATCGCCATCAATCGCCAGGCAAAGCATGATTATTTCATCGAGGAACGCTTCGAAGCCGGGCTGGTTTTGCAGGGCTGGGAAGCGAAAAGCCTGCGTGAGGGTCGGGTGCAGCTGAAAGAAAGCCATGTCCTGATCAAGAACGGTGAAGCCTGGCTGTTCGGCGCCCATATTTCCCCATTGGCGTCCGCATCGACGCACATCAACCCCGATGCGATCCGTACCCGCAAACTGCTGCTGCACCGTTCGGAACTCAACAAACTGATCGGCCTGGTGGAACGCAAGGGCTATACCCTGATACCGCTGGCCATGTACTGGAAAAAAGGCCGGGCGAAACTGGAAATAGGCCTGGCCAAGGGCAAGAAACTGCACGACAAACGCGCCGTTGCCAAAGACCGTGACTGGCAGCGGGAAAAAGCACGCATCATGAAACACGGTTGAGACACGGGGTTTCCTGCGCATGACGACACTGACCTCTCTCTGCAATGCCGAACAAAGCCTGCTGCTGATCGTCGACATGCAAAGCAGACTGTCTGCAGTCATGCCGGAGGCCGATGCGCAGATGGTGCTGGACAACTGTAAAAACCTGATGCATGCCGCCGGCATCCTGAACATCCCCGTGCTGCTCACCGAGCAATACCCGAAAGGTCTGGGTCCCACGGACAGTCGCCTGACCGAACGGCTTCCCGAACGGTGCCGTATTCTCGAAAAAACCGGCTTTTCCTGCTGTGCCTCGAAGAGCTTCAACCAGGCGCTGGCAGACAGCCATTGCAGTCAGGTTATTCTGGCCGGCCAGGAAAGTCATGTCTGTGTGCTGCAGACGGCAATGTCCCTGCTGCATCAGGGCCTGCAGGTTTTTGTTGTCGAGGATGCCGTCTGCTCGAGAAAAGCCGGGCACAAATATTACGCCCTGCAGCGCATGCAGCAGCAGGGCGCCATCATCAGCAATTATGAGTCGGTACTGTTTGAATGGCTGAAGGATGCAAGCCACCCGGCCTTCAAGAGCATTGCCAAAATGGTGCGCTGACAGGCAGTCCGCACTTCCTGATTTCCACCCGATACTTGATCCATACCGCCAGCCATGACATTACCCGAACTTCTCCAGAAAATCCAAGCCGCTGACGAGATCGGCTTCGAGACAGCGCAGTCCGTGATCCTGGACAACTACCATTATCATCCGGTGGCCTTTTACAACGGGCTTGGAGAACAGCGCCTGAGCAATGCCGCGGGGAGCAACGAAGGCTCCTGCCGGATTTTCGCCTTCGCCCGGATCCACGACCTGAACGAACGGCAGACCCTCGGCCTGTTCGGCGAACATTACCGGAAAGTGCTGCAGGATCCCGACGGCAGCGACCACAAAAACATCCGGAATTTCATGCAATTCGGCTGGGCCGGTATAGATTTCGAAGGCGACGCGCTGAGCGTAAAATAGGCTCTTCATGGAGGTCGATTACCTGATCGTGGGCCAGGGGCTGGCCGGCAGCCTGCTCGGCTGGCTGCTGCTGAATGAAAAGTGCCGCATACTGATCGTCGATACCGGCCGGAGCAATGCCTCCCGGGTTGCCGCCGGGCTGATCAACCCGGTTACCGGCATGCGTTTGGTAAAAACCGACCGGGTCGAAACCCTGCTTCCAGATGCTATCGATCTCTACCAACGGCTGGAGGGGATTTTCCGGCAGCCCTTCTACCGGCAGCTGCCCATGCTGCGCCTGCTGCACAGCAGCGATGAAAGTCAGCAGGTGCAACGACGCTGCCGCGACAGCGCCTATTCAGCCTATCTGGGCCCCATAATACCCCGGGAGCAGATCGACAGCAGGCTGACAGCACCCTTCGGTGCAGTCCTGCAGAAACAGACCGGCTATCTGTCGACTGTGCCATTACTGGATTGCCTGAAAAAGTACTTCATCGCCGACGGCAGCTATCTGCAGTGCCGCTTCGACTACCAGCAGCTGCATATCGACAACCAGCTGATCCGCTGGCGGCAGTACCGGGCAAAAAACATCGTCTTCTGCGAAGGCTACCGCTGCCGTGACAATCCGTGGTTTTCCTGGCTGCCAATGCAGCCGGTCAAGGGGGAAATCCTGACCCTGGAAACCGAAGAAACTCTCCCCGAAACCATGATCAACTCCGGCAACTGGCTGATCCCCCTCGACGCCCACCAGTTCCGGACCGGCGCGACCTTCGACAGGACCAGGCTGGACGAACTGCCGACGGGTGCGGGCAGACAACAGCTGCTGGAGGCGCTGGCGGCTTTCTGCCCCTTCGTGCAGAAGCCACGAATCATTGCCCAGCAGGCTGGCGTACGTCCCTGCACCCGGGACAAAAAACCCTTTCTGGGCAGCCACCCGCAATACCCTCACCTCTACATCTTCAACGGCTTTGGCGCCAAGGGCAGTCTGCAGATCCCCTATTATGCACGGCGTTTCAGAGACTTTCTGCTCTCCGCCAGGCTGCTGCCCGCATCAGCGAGCATCCAACGCTGCCATGCCGCGCATTTCCCTGGTTGAAAAAGTCCACCGCATCCTCGCCGGTCATTTGCCGTCCGGAGGCCTGAGCATCGACGCCACTGCCGGCAATGGCCACGATACATTGTTTCTGGCAGAACGAACCGGTCCAGCCGGTCATGTCTACAGCTTCGACATCCAGGCCAAGGCCATTCATGCCACCCGGGAGCTGCTGCAACGCGCCGGTCTGCGCAATCGTGTCACCCTGATTCACGCCGGGCACGAAACGCTGCTGGAACATTTGCCCGGACAGGTCATCGGAAAAATCCATGCCGCAACCTTCAACCTTGGCTACCTGCCGGGCGGCGACAAGACCCTGATCACCAGCACAGCGACGACCATACCGGCATTGTCGGCGACCTGCCAGGTACTCGCTCCTGGGGGCTGCATCACGATCATGGTCTATCCCGGTCATCCCGGCGGAGAGCGGGAAGCTGCGGCGGTAAACCGCTGGTGCAGGCAACTGGACAGCTGCCTGTTCACGCTGCACAAGACGACGCTGCGGCATTGCCGTCGCCAACCGCCAGAGTTGCTGTTCATCCGTAAAAAACAACCCTGAAGGCAGCCCATGAAAAAACACTTTCAGTGATTTTCCTGGCGATTCAACACGCTCTTCAGACAACTGGAAAGGCAGCTTCTGGCATAGTCATAGGCCCGTGCCTCGCTGCTGGCCCTCGGGCCTGCAACATTCAAGGTCATGATGAAAAAGGCATCGAGGAATTCCGTGATGCGCTGCGTAGCCCTGGCAACATCCAGTTCGGCGGCATCGATGAGCAGACAGGGTTTCTGCCATTCCAGGCAGAAGCGCAGCGTTTCCTGGGTACCGCCTTCGGGATAGGCGAAATAGATGAGCAGCGTGCCATCCGCGGCAAGTACATTGGCCAGGGTGCGCTGCCGGTAATCCGCCCCCGGCAGTTCGCGCACGGGATAACGCCTGGAAATGACGCCATCTTCGGCCAGCCGCCCTTCGGGACACCAGCCGCCGCAGGTTATGCCCAGATCCAGGGCCGCATCCAGAGCCCCCCGGTCCACGCCGGTTTGACCACCGGAAATTATTTTCAGCCGCGATGATTTTTTCATGATTGTTTTTTCGTAACTACTCACCCCTACCGGTAGAAACCCCTATGGGTGGTCTGTGCAGGAAGTGTCTTTGGCAGGGATGCCAAAGTCAAGCCTGCAGGGATGTATTCACGGCGTCTTCCGGAACAGACTACCCATAGAGGCCCGAGTAGTTACGTTTTTTCTTTACATTGGTCGAAAAATATGTCTAGAATCAAAATCCAATCAACAACGATTCCCTGCCTTGACCTGCTCAGCAAGCAAACAATGGATGACTTGGTGCGGCAATGGATGGCCCCTGATACCGGCCTATCAGCCCAGGGTCAGCTGGGTGTTTCTGCGCGGTCTGGGGCTTATCTATCTGGCCGCCTTCGCATCGCTTGCGGTGCAGATTCAGGGACTGATCGGTGCTGACGGCATTCTGCCCATAGCGGCAAAGCTGCAGCAGTTTTCCGGAGCCGGCAAATACTGGTTCTTCCCCACCCTGTTCTGGCTGGATGCCTCGGACAGAGCACTGCAGCTGGCCTGCTATGCCGGCATGGCTGCAGCCGCCCTGCTGGTCCTGGATGTCTTCACCCGCGCCGCGCTGATCGGCTGCTTTCTGCTGTACCTGTCCCTGGCCACGGCCGGGCAGGATTTTACCGCTTTCCAGTGGGATGTGTTCCTGCCGGAGGCCGGTTTTCTGGCCATTTTTCTGACCTGGGGCTCGGGAATCATCATTTTCCTGTATCGCTGGCTGATTGCCCGCTTCATGTTCATGGGCGGGGTCGTGAAACTGGCCAGCGGCGATCCCAGCTGGGCCAACCTGAGCGCGCTGGACTATCATTATCTGACCCAGCCGCTGCCGGCGCCCCTCGCCTATTATGCCTACTACCTGCCGGACTGGTTCAACCGGTTGTGCGTCGCCGGGGTGTTCTTTATCGAACTGGTGGTGCCTTTTTTCGTGTTCTTTCCCCGCCGCTGGCGGCTGTTCGCGGCCTGGAGCTTCATCCTTCTGCAGTGCAGCATCATCGCCACCGGCAATTACGGTTTTTTCAACCTGCTGACCATTCTGATCTGCCTGTTTCTCTCCGAAGACCGGGACCTGGAAAAAATCCTGCCTGAGAAATTGTCTGCAAGAATCACCTCCCGGCAGCCCGTTGCCGGAAAAACGGCGTCCGTGCTGGCCGGTTGCTGGGCATTCCTGGTATTGTTCGTCGCCGCGACCCATTTCTGGATGTCGCAAAGCCACAGGCGGCCGGTCGTTCCGGTCTATACCATGATCAAAACAGTCGCGGCCTTTTCCGTGATCAACAACTACGGGCCCTTTGCCGTCATGACCACCACGCGGCCGGAGATCATCGTCGAAGGATCCAGCGATGGCGAACATTGGCAGGAATATAGCTTCAGGTCAAGCCGGACAGGCTGGACAAGCCCCTGCGCCACAACATCCCCCATCAACCCAGGCTGGACTGGCAGTTGTGGTTCGCTGCCCTGGCGGCGCCGGAAAAGCCTCTCTGGCTGAACAGTTTCCTGGAAAGGCTGCGCCAGGGTTCACCCTCGGTGCTGGCGCTGCTGGGGCACAACCCCTTCCCCGGCAACCCGCCCAGGTTCGTACGCCTGCGCCTCTATCGATACGACTATATGACACGGGAACAACGCGCGGCCAGCGGCCGCATCTGGCGCCGGCTGCCACTGTACATCTATTGACGGCCATGAACAAAATCGGCAATCTTGAAGGCATTCTCTTCGATCTGGACGGCGTACTGTATGTCGGCCAGCAGCCTGTCGCCGGCGCCCGTGAAGCGCTGGAGGAAATCCGTGCGCTGGGACTGAAGCGCCGCTTCATCACCAACACCAGCACCCTGAGCCGGCGTTCCCTGCACCGGAAGCTGGCCGACCTCGGATTCAACATCGCGATGGAAGAGATCATCAGCGCACCGCAGGCGGCAATCTTTTACCTGCGGCAGTTCATCGAACCGACCTGCCATCTTTTGCTGGCCGACGATGTCAAACGGGATTTCCGGGAATTTCAACAGTCCGACAGCCATGCCGACTTCATCGTCATCGGCGATATCGGCGCTGCCTGGTCCTATGCACTGATAAACCGTGCCTTCCAGCTGCTCATTGATGGCAGCAAATTGCTCGCCATCCATAAAAACCGCTTCTGGCAGACCGAACAGGGCCTGCAGATGGATATCGGCGGATTCGTCGCGGCGCTGGAATATGCCAGCGGCAAGCAAGCCGTCCTGATCGGCAAACCGGCGAAGGATTTTTTCGACATGGCCATCAACGACATTGCGCTGCCGCCGCAACGGGTCGCCATCGTCGGCGACGACATCGATTCCGACATCGGCGGAGGCCAGGCGGCGGGTATGAGCGGCATCCTGGTCAAAACCGGAAAATACCGGGAACAATACGTGCGTGCCTCGAAAATCAAACCCGACCTCAGCATTGCATCCATAGCCAATCTGCCGGCCTTGCTGCGCAAGCGGTAACCGTTGAATCATTGCCGGCAATTTCCGCGGCAGCGGCTTTGTCAGTGCCAAAGGCCGCCGATATGCCGGCGCGGCGGCCTGGAAACCGGCTTTCCGAATACCGCGTAGCGGTCGAAGTCCGGCTCACCGGCCAGCAGAATTTCCGCGCTCTGCAGTTCCGGTTTGAGTTCCATCAGACGCCTGACCCGCTCCTCGGTCTCAGGGTGGGTGCGCAGCAGCGACGGAACCGGAACCCGGCGATTGGGCATGAATATCCGCTCCAGCCAACCACCCTGGGCCCGTTCGATCTTCACCAGGGCGCTGGCCAGGCCATCGGGATCGCCGGTCAAGCGCGCGGCATTGAGATCGGCATCGAATTCCCGGGTCCGCGCCAGCGCCAGCTGCGCCAGGGCGCTCAGATTAGGGGCAAAAATCAGTAAAAAAATCGCGAACCAGTTCACCGTGACCTGGGAAAGCAAAATCAGCGGCAGATTCAAAAACAGCAAAAACTGGCCGATCAACGACAATATACT
This sequence comes from Gammaproteobacteria bacterium, assembly GCA_024511045.1. Taxonomy (GTDB): domain Bacteria; phylum Pseudomonadota; class Gammaproteobacteria; order Methylococcales; family Methylomonadaceae; genus JANEMG01. The sequence continues at coordinate 6,915 of JANEMG010000089.1, forward strand.
GGTGGTCCGGCTGAACATGTCCGCAAGACCCATGACCCACAGATCGTTGTTGCGTACATGGCTGATCTCGTGCGCCACCACGCCCACCAGTTCCCTCATATCCAGCTGTCGGACCAAGCCATCGGTCACGGCAATCGCCGCATGCTTCCTGGTGCCGACGGCGAAGGCATTGAGCATCTGGCTGGGAACGTAATACAACTGTGGTACCGCCGGCAACTCCGCACGCTCGGACAACCGCGTCAGCGCCTTCCAGAGTGCCGGCGCCTGATCCGGCCTGACCGGCGAAGCGCCCGCTGACCGCCATGGAGAACGAAGCGAAGGCGGTTAGTCCTCGGTAGCGACCAGGGCCGCACTGTTTATCCGGCGTGCGATAGCGCAGAGGAGAAACAAAGTAGGCATACGAAAAGTCGCGTCCAGTCATTTGAGGGAGTGCTGCGTAGCCAGCGCCGAGTTTACGAAGGTGTGGCGAAGCGGCACGGACGCAGAACGGCCGGGGCAATAATGGTTGTCGCGTTGGTGAGTCATTTTGGAGACTTGGATGTCCCAAAATCTATCACGAGGTAGCGACACGCTTGATACAGCAGCATTACCAGACGCAGGGAGATCGACGAATTGAGGAGCATGGCAGCCAGTCCTGTACTGACCAATATCACCACGCCGTCCCTGCCCCATAGCAGCCAGCCCAGCAAGGCCAGAAAACCGGCCATGACAGCCAGTAAAAACAGGGACTGCAGCCGGTTCTGCCAGGCGTGCTGCAGCCAGGTCACATTATCGATGCCACTAGTATACATGCTTCATTTCCCGTGAACGTCTCGTCTGTTTTGGTGATTGAAAAAGCAACTGCCGGCACCTGAAACTCCCATCCGGCCTGCTGTCCGGTTTTCCAGTCCATGCAGATCCCCGGCGCTGATAATCAACCAGGCACGCCTGCCCGGTCACCTCCGTATTCAGCCGGGTTCCTGCCTGCCGTCCTGTAGAAACCGGAACATCCAGTATACTCCCCGGCAGTGCTTTTCCGGTAACGGGTAATATTTTTTCCTGACTATCCATCAGCTTCAGCCATTTTCGAAATGCTCGGTACGCTGTTCAATGCAAAATCATTTCTGTCATCCTGTGTGGAAGAAATCTTCAACGCCTTTGCATTGTCCGCGCCCATCAAAATCCCCCTTACGCCGGGATGACAAGAATTGTTATGAAGCGGCTTCAGCAAAGCTGAGTATCATACGTAACAGGGATGTTTTTTGCATCACCATTCATGTCATGAAACAGT
>JANEMG010000090.1 GCA_024511045.1 Gammaproteobacteria bacterium
CGGCTTTGGATGAGAATTTTGCCAGGGTTTGCCCCAAACCCGGCAATCCCCCCGGAAATTCTCTGGTCACTGTGCTGCTGCGCATGGTGGCTTGAATAATTTCTGGGAAACTTCAGTTACCTTACTGTTTACATTCAAGAAAAATTGCGTTTGGACAGCCAGTCGGCTATCTGGGCGTAAGCGAGTACAGAGATAATGGGGAACAGACTGGCGAAGGCGATCAGGCCGAAACCGTCCAGCAACGGGTCCCGCCCCGGAACGGTCGATGCCAGTCCGAGGCCGAGTGCGGTGACCAGGGGCACCGTGACGGTGGAGGTGGTCACACCGCCGGAATCATAGGCCAGACCAATGATCATCTTGGGAGCGAACGCGGTTTGCACGATAACCACCAGATAACCGGTAATGATGAACAGAAAAAGCTCGGCGCCGATGACGATGCGATAGGCGCCCAGTGCGATACCGAAGGCGACGCCGAAGGAAACGGCCAGGCGCAATCCCCAGGCGTGGATTGCGCCACCGGAAATCTGTTCGGCCTTGATGGCCACGGCAATCAGCGAGGGTTCGGCCAGGGTGGTGGCGAAGCCGATGCTGGCGGCGAAGATATAGACCCAGAAATAAGCTTGCCAGGGGATTGCCGCCGTGCCCGCTTCGATGCCGATGAATTCCGGAGCGGTCAGTTGTTTGGCCATCATTTCCCCCAACGGGAACAACGCCATTTCCAGCCCCTCCAGAAACAACGCGATTCCCAGCAGCACATAGAAAAAACCGACCAGGGTCTGTTTCGGCCTGGCCAGCGGCTGACGAATGACCAGCAGCTGAAAGCCGATAATGATGCCGGCGATGGGCAGCACGTCGCGGCCGGTTTGCAGCAGGGACTGGGCAAAATGCTGCAGCCACTCGTTCATATCGCCATCCCGTAGGCCATGACGAAGATCATCGGCGTCAATGAGGCGAAGGCGATCAGGCCGAAGCCGTCCAGCATCGGGTTGCGACCCTTGATCGCGGTTGCCAGGCCGACACCCAGTGCGGTGACCAGCGGCACGGTGATCGTGGAGGTGGTGACGCCACCGGAATCATAGGCGATGCCGATGATTTCCGGTGGGGCAAAGGGGGTGATCAGGATGATCCCGCAGTAGCCGCCGATGATCAGATAATGCAGCGGCCAGCCGCGTATGATGCGCAACACGCCGATGACGATTGCCAAGCCGACGGAGAAAGCGACGGTAATGCGCAGGCCCAAGGCATAATTGCTGCGGGCCTGCCCGGTATCGGCAATCATCCCGCCTTTGCCGGCAATTTTTGCTGCTTCGTCGGAGACGGCGATCAACGCCGGTTCGGCAATGGTGGTGCCAAAACCGAGACAAAAAGCGAACAACAGCAGCCATAGCAGACTGCCCTTGCGGGCAAAGGCATAGGCCATGGATTCACCGATGGGGAAAAGGCTTTTCTCCAGTCCCTGAATGAAAAATGTCAAGCCCAGAATGACCAGCAGGGTACCAACGGTCAGGTTCAGGATGTTGGGAACAGGCTGGCGGATAACAAAAATCTGAAAGATCAGAACGACCGCCAGGATTGGCGTCAAATCGAGCAGGCTGGTGAACAGTTGTCTGATGAAGCGGTTGGGCATCGACTAGGTTTTGTCCAATGCAGGAATTATTACGGGTCAAGTGGGATATGTTCCATTGCTAGGCAGCGCAAATGCCATATTGCGGGAGAATTTCATGAATAATGGCGAAGCGATGCGCCAGCAACGCATCATGAAACAGTTTCCAGTTGCTGTGCAGGAAATCCTCTGAATAGGGTAATTGTCCGGTCCATTTTTTGCCACCCAGGGCCTGGGTTTTCCAGAGTTTTTCGTCGGGATCGTAATGCACGGTTTCGGCGCCGAAGCTGAATTCACCGATGCCGACGGCATCCAGCCAGACCCGATGGCGTTTTTCCCCTTCTTTCGACGTGGTGTTCTGCAGAAAACGGATCATGGTGTCGCGGTCAACGTCAGGAATCCTGCCGATGCGGTCGAAGTCCGGCAGACTGACGCCTTCGCGGTAAGCACGCATGACATGATACATATGGCCGGCGGCATCGATGAAGTCCGCTGGATTGTCGCGGACGATCAGCCGGCCATAGGCATTGTTGTATTCCCATTTCAGGTGGGGCTGATCCGGGTAAGACAGGACCGTCCCATGTCCCAGGGGAAAGGCCTTGTCGATAAAGAAATTGACGATTTTATCGGTAAACCTGATATCGAAATCACTGTCATTGCTGACCAGGCTGGAGGCTTCGTTGATCTTGTGATTGACGCCGGCAAAGCCCTGATGCGCCCAGGTGTCGGCATAGACGTGCATGGTGATACCCAGACGATGCAAGGCATAGGGACGGTGACTCTGGTCGATGCAGTCGCGCACCATATCCCGAGCAACATGGCTGTTGGGTCTGCAAATGATTTTGTTGATGAACGAACCATCCGGATTGGCGCCGGCGGGAAGTCCGTCATTGCCCGGCAGGAAGTGAAATGGCAGCCAGACACGGTGATTGCCCAGTTCTTCGGAATTACGGTAATCGAGCATTTTGTGGGCGGAACTGATGCGGTGAAACAGTGCGCCGCTGCTGAACTCGATGATTCCTTCATCGGTGGCATCATCGACATATTGGGCGCTGTAGACAACGATATCCGCCTCTGCAGGGGAAAACCCGGCCAGCCGGGCGACGACATAGGTGACGGCATGGTGAAAGTCGATTTGCATGTTTACTTCCCTCTTGCGTTGTATAAAGTTTACAGCGAAGCAAAATACACATCAGGATGCTGTACGGGGATAACCTGCAGTATACCAGCCGACCCCCATCATGAACAATCCAGGGGTTCAGGGTCTGTAAAGTCAGTGCTCTTCTTTAAATGGTGGACAGCAATCCGGAACAGGGACGTGCTGGCAGTATCGATGGCCATCAAGCCAACGATACTGAAAAACAGTCCGTGGACGGGGTTTTGTAGACGCTATCTGATTCCAGCCTGATAGCGAGTGTAATCGAATTTTCACTGCCGCTACAAGTCCTTGCTTGAAAAAGCCCCCCCGGTTCCCCATAGTATATGGCAAGTCAAATAAACAAACCCGAGGAAAAAACAATGCGAATGGATAAATTGACCAGCAAGTTCCAGGAGGCGCTGGCGGATGCGCAAAGCATCGCGCTGGGCAGGGATCATCAGTTCATCGAACCGGTACACGTCATGCTGGCGCTGCTGGATCAGCAGGGCGGCAGTGTCAAGCCGTTGCTGAGGCAGGCTGGTGCAGATGTCAATGCACTGCGGGCAACGGTCAGCGAGGAACTGCAGCGTCTGCCCACCGTTACCGGTGCGGGCGGCGATGTGCAGATTTCCAACGCCCTGTCACGCCTGTTGAACATGACCGACAAGCTGGCCCAGAAGCGCGGCGACAAGTTCATTTCCAGTGAAATATTCGTCCTGGCGGCTCTCGAGGAGAGCGACTTCCTCAAGGAGGCACTGAAAAAAGCCGGCATCACCCGGGAATCCGTCGAGCGGGCCATCGAACAAGTGCGCGGCGGCGAGAAAATCGAGGACCCCAATGCCGAGGAACAGCGCCAGGCGCTGGAAAAATACACCATCGATCTGACCGAGCGCGCCGAGCAGGGCAAACTCGATCCGGTCATCGGCAGAGACGACGAAATACGCCGCACCATTCAGGTGCTGCAGCGGCGCACCAAGAACAACCCGGTGCTGATCGGCGAACCCGGCGTCGGCAAGACGGCCATTGTCGAAGGCCTGGCGCAGCGTATCGTCAATGGCGAAGTTCCGGAAGGCATCAAGGGCAAGCGGCTGTTGTCGCTGGACATGGCCGCCCTGATTGCCGGCGCGAAGTTCCGCGGCGAGTTCGAGGAGCGCCTGAAAGCGGTGCTCAACGACATCGCCAAGCAGGAAGGCAACATCATCCTGTTCATCGATGAACTGCACACCATGGTCGGCGCCGGCAAGGCGGAAGGCGCCATCGATGCCGGCAACATGCTGAAACCGGCCCTGGCGCGCGGCGAACTGCACTGCGTCGGCGCGACCACGCTGAATGAATACCGCCAGTACATCGAAAAGGACGCCGCGCTGGAGCGCCGCTTCCAGAAAGTGCTGGTCGACGAGCCCAATGTCGAGGATACCATCGCCATCCTGCGCGGCCTGAAAGAAAAATACGAAGTGCATCATGGCGTCGATATCACCGACCCGGCGATCGTCGCTGCGGCGACCCTGTCGCATCGCTATATTTCCGACCGTCAGCTGCCGGACAAGGCCATCGACCTGATCGACGAGGCGGCCAGCCGCATCCGCATGGAAATCGATTCCATGCCGGAAGAGATGGACCGCTTGGACCGGCGCCTGATCCAGTTGAAAATTGAGCGGGAAGCTTTGAAAAACGAAACCGACGACGCCTCGCGCAAGCGTCTGGAAATTCTGGAAGAGGAAATTGCCGAGCTGGAAAAGGAGTATTCCGATCTGGAAGAAATCTGGAAGGCGGAAAAAGCCGCGCTGCAGGGCAGTACCGCGATCAAGGAGCAGCTGGAAAAAGCCAGGCTGGAACTGGACGCGGCGAGACGGGCCGGCGACCTGACGCGCATGTCGGAACTGCAGTACGGGGTGATACCCAAGCTGGAGAAGGAGCTGGATCTGGCCTCCCAGGCGGAAATGCAGGAAATGAAGCTGCTGCGCAACAAGGTCACCGATGAGGAAATCGCCGAAGTGGTTTCCAAATGGACCGGCATTCCGGTATCCAAGATGCTGGAAGGGGAGCGCGACAAACTGCTGCGCATGGAGCAGGAACTGGGCAAGCGCGTGGTGGGACAGGAAGAGGCATTGCGCACCGTGAGCAGCGCCATACGCCGGTCCCGCGCCGGCCTGGCGGATCCCAACCGCCCCAATGGCTCGTTTCTGTTTCTGGGCCCCACCGGGGTGGGGAAAACGGAATTGTGCAAGGCGCTGGCGGAATTCCTCTTCGATACCGAAGAGGCGATGGTGCGCATCGATATGTCCGAGTTCATGGAAAAGCATTCCGTGGCCCGTCTGATCGGTGCGCCTCCCGGCTATGTCGGCTACGAAGAAGGCGGTTATCTGACCGAAGCGGTGCGGCGCAAGCCCTATTCGGTGATCCTGCTGGACGAGGTGGAAAAGGCGCATCCCGATGTCTTCAACGTCCTGCTGCAGGTCCTGGATGATGGCCGTCTCACCGATGGCCACGGCCGCACCGTGGATTTTCGCAACTGCGTCATCGTCATGACCTCCAACCTGGGTTCGGACCGTATCCAGGAACTGGCCGGGGAGGAAAACTATCAAGCGATGAAGGCCGCGGTGATGGAGATCGTGGGCATGCATTTCCGTCCCGAGTTCCTGAACCGCATCGATGATGCCGTGGTCTTTCATCCGCTGGGACACGACCACATCCGGGCCATCTGCAACATACAGATCCAGTATCTGCGGGACAGGCTCGAAGAACAGGAACTGTCTCTGGAGGTCACCGAAGCGGCGCTGGACAGCCTGGGTGAAGCCGGATTCGATCCGGTCTATGGAGCCAGGCCGTTGAAGCGGGCCATCCAGAACAAGCTGGAAAACCCGTTGGCCGAAGCGATTCTGGCCGGTGATTTCGTCCCGGGCGACACCATTCATGTCGACGTGGAAGACGGCCGGCTGGTGTTCAGAAAATAGCGGCTGCTCGGCTATGCCATGCGAAAGCAGCGCGGATGCCATTCCGGCAATGTTTGACGGGATGGCATCCGCCGGTTCAGGTGCAGCAGCTGCATGGCTGTGATCAATACAGATCCAGGGGGTCGACATCCAGTGACCAACGCACGTTTCTGGCCTGCTTGAGACCGGCAATCTTTGGCATCAGCCAGTCGAGCAGGTCATGCAGCTCCTGTCTGCTGGCGTTTTGCAGCAGCAGCTGGCAGCGGTAGCGACCGGCCCGGCGGGCCATCGGTGCGCTGGCCGGGCCCATGATCTCGGTACTGGTGTTTTTTTTCTCTTCCAGCATTGCGCGCACCCGTTCCAGAAATTCCAGCGGCTTTTTTTGATCCACCGCCAATGCCCGCAGCAATGCCTGGTGACTGTAGGGCGGCAATCCTGCGGCTTGTCTTTCCTGCAGGGCGATTTCCGCGAATCTGCGGTAGCCATGCTGCAGCAGCGTGACCAGCAGTGGATGCTCCGGCTGCCGTGTCTGCAGGATGACCCTGCCTTTTGACTCCGCCCGGCCGGCACGACCGGATACCTGCACGATCAATTGCGCCAGTTTCTCCGGGGCATGGTAGTCGATGCTGAACAGGCCGCTGTCGACATCCAGAAGCGCGACCAGTGTGACGTTGGGAAAGTGATGACCCTTGGCCAGCATTTGCGTGCCAAGAATGATATTCGCCGTTCCCTGCTGTATGGCATCCAGGTGTTTTTCCAGGGAGCCTTTGCGCTGTGTGGTGTCACGGTCCATGCGCACGATTTTCTGTTCGGGAAACAGCTGCGTCAGGGTGTTTTCCAAGCGTTCGGTACCCTGCCCCAGCGGTGTCAACTGCCCTTCTGTGCAGGACGGGCAGCTGTTCGGCAGGCGCTGTTCATGGCCGCAATGATGGCAGCGCAGCCGCTGTTCGGAAAAATGCACCACCAGGCTGGCATCGCAGCGCCGGCACTTGGCCACCCAGCCGCAGGCATGGCAGATCAGTGTTGGCGCAAAACCACGCCGGTTCAAAAAAATCAGTACCTGCCGACCATCGGCCAGCGTCAGCCGGATTTCCCTGAGCAGGGCGTCGGCGATGCCGTCATGGAGTTTTTTGTTGCGGATATCCAGTATCTGCAGATCCGGTTGTGCGGCGCCCCCTGCCCGCTCCGCCAGATGCAGCAGTGTGTAGCGTTTTCGGGAGACATTGTACAGCGATTCCAGGGACGGCGTTGCCGACCCCATCACTACCGGGATCTGCAGGATTTTACCGCGCACCACGGCGACGTCCCGGGCCGAGTAGCGGAAACCCTGCTGCTGCTTGAAGGAACTGTCGTGCTCTTCGTCGACGACGATCAGGCCCGGCGCCTGCATCGGTGTGAAAAGCGCCGAGCGGGTGCCCAGCAGGATCGATGCCCGGCCCTGCTGCATGGCCATCCAGGCCGTTTGCCGCTGCCTGTCGGTCAGGGCGGAATGAAAGACCACCACCGGGACGGAGAAGCGCTCCCGAAAACGGGCTTCCAGTTGCGGCGTCAGGGTGATTTCCGGCAACAGGATCAGTACCTGCCGGCCCTGCTGCAAAACGCGACGGATAATCTGCATGTAGACTTCGGTTTTGCCGCTGCCGGTTACGCCTTCCAGGAGAAACACCGAGAATTTGTGCAAAGCCCGACAGACACTGTCGATAGCAATCTGCTGCTGCGGATTTGCCTGCAGGCCGGCTTTGCATGTAGCAGTGTTTTCCGGCGGCAAGGCGTCGGTTTTCGGGCTTTCGACGATTTCCAGCAGGCCTTTCTCCAGCAGCGCTTTGGCCGGCTGCCGCCAGTTCTTCGACCAGCCGGACAAATAGGCGCTGCTGGCGCCGTGATTCAGATGCTGCAGTTGCTGCAAGAGAGCGGCCTGTCTGGGGGCTCTTGCCAGATCCTGAGTATCCGTCTGTCTGCCTCTGGCGGTCAGTCGATAGATTTTCTCCAGTTTCAGTTCAGCGCTCCCGCCCTTGCGCAGCAGCGCCGGAAAGGCGGCGCTGAAGACCTCACCCAGCGGGTGATGATAGTATCGACTCGCCCAGTGTAAAAGCTGCACATCCTGGCTGCGCAACAGGGCGGGATTGTCGAGAATCGCAATAATGGTCTTCAACGTTTCAGGATCGCGGTCGCTCTGTTCGAGAATGTCGACCAGATAGGCGGTAATTCTGCTTTTACCGAAGGGCACCAGAATCCTGGCACCCGGTGCAACTGTTTCCGTTGCTTCGGGCTTTCGGGCGAAATAATCGAACAGTCTCTCGACCGGCAACGGCACCGCCACCCGAAAAATCAATGTTTTTCCATTCTCCGGTTTAGACATAAAATGTTAGCCTCCTCAGTAAAATCTGTGGGTCATTGGCGGAGCAGGCAGATTCCCAAGTGCATGATATAAGGCAATTTCTGCGCCTCGATAGGTGCGAAAACCATAAGAATTTCTCGTGGTGACTTTTGC
>JANEMG010000091.1 GCA_024511045.1 Gammaproteobacteria bacterium
CACGGCAGATCTGTCCTCCCAGCCTTTCCAGCTGACCGGCGATGCCAACAGCTACAGCTGCGATGCGCTGATCATTGCCACCGGCGCCTCGGCAAGATATCTGGGACTACCCTCGGAAGAAGCCTACAAGGGCAAAGGCGTATCCGCCTGCGCTACCTGCGACGGATTCTTCTATCGAAACAAACCGGTCGCCGTGATCGGCGGCGGCAACACTGCTGTCGAAGAGGCATTGTACCTTGCGAATATCGCCTCCCATGTGACCATCGTGCATCGCCGGGACAAGTTTCGTTCCGAGAAGATTCTTTCCAACAAGTTGATCGAGAAAGCGGAAAACGGCAATGTCACGATCGAGTGGGACCATGTCCTGGACGAGGTGCTGGGCGACGATGCGGGAGTCACCGGCATCCGCATCAAGAATGTCAAGGACGGCAGCAGCAAGGAAATCGATGTCCATGGGGTCTTCATCGCCATTGGTCATATCCCCAATACGGAAATCTTCCAGGGCCAGATGGAAATCGAACACGGCTACATCATCGTCAACAGCGGCCTCAATGGCAACGCCACCGCCACCAGTGTTCCCGGGGTCTACGCTGCCGGCGATGTCATGGATACCGTCTACAAACAGGCGGTCACATCCGCCGGTGCGGGCTGCATGGCGGCACTGGATGCGGAAAAGTTTCTCGACAATGAGCAGTGACACCGCTTTATAGACAGAATTGCCCGGGAACATCCGAAAATTTCCATCAGAAAAACAAAGGGCAGGCAGACAACCACCGCTCCTATTCAAGTACTGAATACTAATGGAACCCCTGCTGACTCTGCTTGATCCTGATTTGCCGGACCAGGAATTTCCCCCCGTGGAAAAGGCCTTGAAAGAACCTGACGGCCTGCTGGCAGTGGGTGGCTGCCTTTCCCCGCAACGCATCATCAGCGCTTACCGACATGGCATTTTCCCCTGGTACAGTCCCGGCGAACCAATACTCTGGTGGTCGCCCGACCCCAGGCTGGTACTGTTTCCCAATAAATTCAGTCCTTCCCGAAGCCTGCGCAAGACACTGCGCAGGCAAGTCTTCCGCGTGACCTTCGATACCGCTTTCGACGATGTCATCAGCGCCTGTTCGGCTGCCAGAAAGGACGCCGAGGGAACTTGGATCACACCGGAAATGCAGCAAGCCTATCGACAGCTGCACCAGCTGGGTTTTGCCCATTCCGTCGAAGCCTGGTGCAACGAAGAACTGGCCGGGGGCCTGTATGGCGTCGTCATCGGCCACGTGTTCTTCGGTGAATCCATGTTTCACCGGCAACGCGATGCCTCCAAAGTCGCTTTCGCGCATCTGGTCCAGGCGCTGCTCCATTGGCGTTATCAACTGATCGACTGCCAGGTGCGCACCCCGCATCTGTTCAGTCTCGGCGCCGAGGAAATCAGCCGCGAACACTTCCTGCGCCTGCTGGGGAAATGCTGTCAATCCCCAGCCAGTGAAAAGGCGTGGCAACATCGGTGATTTCAATTCCACTGGTATTGACCCGGGAGCACGACTGCAGCTATCTTCCCGGTGAACAGGCGCAATCGCTGTTCGTCCATCCGGAATTTTCCCTGTCCCCCGCCATCTATGGGCAACTGCTGGAACAGGGATTTCGCCGCAGCGGCGCTCAGATCTACAAACCACACTGCCGTCTATGCAATGCCTGCCTCCCGGTACGCATCCCGGTCGCAGTCTTCCAGCCGACGCGGAAGCACAGACGCTGCTGGGAAAAGAATCGACTGCTAACCGCCCGTATCCTGCCTGCGAATTTTCAGGAACGTCATTACCGGCTTTACCAGCGCTACCAATCCGCAAGACATGCCGGCAGCAGCATGGCGAATTCCAGCCGCAGCGAGTATATGGACTTTCTTGCCAGCAGCTGGTGCAACACCTGGTTCGTGGAATTTTCCCTTGCCGGCGAACTGCTTGCCGTCGCCATTGTCGATCGACTGGACGAAGCCCTGTCCGCTGTCTACACTTTTTTCGATCCTCGCCATGATCACCTCAGCCTGGGCACCTATGCCGTGTTATGGCAGATCCGCCAGGCACAGCAACGAAACCTGAAATGGTTGTATCTGGGGTATTGGCTCAGGGACTGTCAGAAGATGTCCTACAAGACACAGTACCGCCCCATCCAGGCATTCATCGCCGATGTATGGCGACAATACGCCAGGGGCGAGGAAATTCTGATCTGACAACGCTTTGAAAGCCGCTGCAAACGGGCCATCGCGGCAATTTCCCGCGCGCGGAATTGCTATTGGCGCGCCAAACCCTGATAATACTCTGTTGATTTGGATTATTCCGGCCAACGATGCTTAAAATATTCTCCGCCAAACCACATGCCTTGCTGTTGCTGACGGTGTTTATTCTGGGCTGTATTACCGCCGCCTATCAGACCACCGACTTTGCAGCCCTGTATGGGCCTTCGGAGCCCAGGCAGCGCATCCTGACGTCTTCTGAATACCAGCTGAGCCTGGAACTGGACAACATCTCTTACCGCGAGGATGTCAAACCGATACTGGATTCCCGTTGCGTGGTCTGCCACGCCTGCTACGATGCGCCCTGTCAGTTGAAGCTGAGTTCCTTTGCCGGCCTGGACCGGGGGGCGAAGAAACAACCGGTCTATGACACGCAAAGACTGGAGACGGCCATGCCCACCAGACTGTTCATCGATGCCGTGGATACGGCCGGCTGGCGGGAAAAAGCATTCTTCCCGGTGCTCAATGAACGCGAACATTCCCCGGAAGCGGCATTGAACAACTCCCTGCTGGCTTTCTTTCTGCACCTGAAACGCCACAACCCCCAGCCCGAATCCGGCAAACTGCCTGACGACTTCGCATTCGAGCTGGACCGCCCCCTGACCTGTCCCAGCATCGATGAATTCGCCCAGTTCCAGAAGGAACACCCGTTATGGGGCATGCCCTATGCAATGCCCGGGCTGTCCCGGACCGAAGAGGCAACGATCTGGCAATGGCTGCAGGAAGGCGCCAAGGTGAGTGAACCGCCGCCCCTGTCGGTCCAGGCCATTGCGGAAATCGAAAAATGGGAAACATTCTTCAATGGCGAAAGCCTCCGCCAGCGACTCGTTTCCCGCTATATCTACGAACATCTGTTCATTGGCCACCTGCATTTCCAGGGCCGTCCGGAGCATGAATTCTATTATCTGGTCCGCTCCAGAACCGCCCCCGGCCAGCCGATTCAGGAAATCAACACGGTTCGCCCCTACGATGATCCGGGCAATGGCAAATTCTATTATCGGCTGCGGCCGGTCGTTGCCACCATCACCGACAAAAATCATTTCGTTTATGAACTCAGCGACGCCCGTCTGCAGCGCTATCGGGAATTGTTTTTCGACGTGAATTATGACGTTTCAGAATTACCGACCTACATGACGGAATCTGCCGCCAACCCCTTCAAAACCTTCCAGCAGATTCCGGAAAAATCCCGCTACCAGTTTCTTCTGGACGATGCGGAATTTTTCTTTTCCGGCTTCATCAAGGGGCCGGTATGCCATGGCCAGGTTGCCATCAACGTCATCCAGGACCAGTTCTGGATCGCCTTCATCAAACCGGACAGCCCTTTTGCCAGCACGGTCAGCCGGTTTCTAAAAGAACATCCCGAATATTTGATCATGCCCAATTCCGCCGGGGATGACATCGGCGTGTTCGGTTGGCGAACATACGATGCGCTGGGTGAAACCTATCTGGAAATCAAGGACCAGTTCATCGATCAGAACATCGTCCGGTATGGAAAGCTTGGTCTGGACATGATCTGGGATGGCGGCGGCAGCAATACGAATGCCGCCCTGACAGTGTTCCGGCATTTCGACAGCGCCACGGTGGTGGCCGGCTTCGTCGGCGACACGCCATTGACCGGCTGGGTCGTCGACTACCCGATCTTCGAGCGCATCCATTATCTTCTGGTCGCAGGATTCAATGTGTTTGGTTCCATGAGCCATCAATTCGCCACCAGAACCTATATGGACTATATCCGTATGGAAGCGGAAAACAACTTCCTTCGCTTCATGCCTGCCGCACAGCGGCAAGCCATGCATGATGACTGGTACCGGGGCATCGGTGCGCAGGTGCAGAAACTGTTCAGCGACCCCCGCTTCAGCATCGACCATGAATCGGCTATCGTCTACCGGACCGACCAATACAAGCAGGAGTTCTTCCGGCAGATCATCGCCAGACTGGGGCCGGCCGCTGGAATTGCCGACACACTCAATCGCTGCTGGAAAAATCACTGCCCCGATTCGGAAAAAACCGGAACACCCCTGCAGGCGCAGGCAGATGCTTATATGAAAACTCTCGCACACCTGCAGGGCGAGCAGATCCAGGCACTGCCGGATGTCTCCTTTTTACGCATCAGAACGGATGATCCGGACCGCGATCCGGTCTATACCCTGGTGGTCAACAAGGCCCTGTCCAATCTCTCCTTCGTCTTTGCCGAAGACATCCGGCGCACGCCGGAAAACGATACCCTGACCGTCATCCCGGGATTTCTGGGCAGCTACCCCAATTTCTTCTTCAGCCTGACGCTGCAGCAAATGCCGGAATTCATCGCTTCCCTGAAAAATGCCCGATCCACGACGGACCTGGATGCATTTTACAGCCGCTTCGGCATCCGCCGCAGCAATCCGGAAATCTGGGCCTATTCGGACTGGTTCAATGCCCAATACAAAAAACGCCAGGGTTTGAAAGCCGGCCTGTTCGATCTGAACCGCTACCGCAACCTGTGAATATAACAGTTGCCTGGAAATCCTGACTTGCGCATGGCCAAAAACCCGGCTTCTGATATTTCTCTATAGCCGTGTTGTTATGCTATTATTAGCCGTTTTCAAAACTTCAGTGAGAGATTGAACCCGTGGCAAAAGAAGACCAAATCGAAATGGAAGGCAAGGTTATCGAAACCTTGCCGAACACGATGTTCCGTGTTGAATTGGAAAACGGACATGTGATTACTGCGCATATTTCCGGAAAGATGCGCAAACATTACATCCGCATCCTGACTGGCGACAAAGTCAAAGTGGAAATGACGCCCTATGATTTGTCGAAAGGCAGGATAACTTTCAGGATGCGCTGAAAGCCGGACATTTCCTCCGGCATTGCCTGCGCATCTGCCCTGCCCCGCTACAACGTATTTTCCGTAACACTGAGGGATTTGCCTTCTATCATGAAGGCCAGCTCCTGATCCTGCACATATATCCTTACATGCCCGCCATTGGCCAGCCTGCCGAACAGCAGGTCATTCGCCAGGGGCTTCTTGATTTTCTCCTGTATCAAACGGGCCATCGGCCTGGCTCCCATTTTCGGATCGCAGCCATGCTCCGCCAGCCACAATCTTGCCTCATCCTCCAGATGCAGCGTGACATGCTTCTCGCCGAGCTGCGTCTCCAGTTCAAAAATGAACTTGTCGACGACATGCCCGACGATGGTGATATCCAGCGGCTTGAACTGAATGATCGCGTCCAGCCGGTTGCGGAATTCCGGTGAGAAGCTCTTTTCCACCACCTTGAGACTGTCGCTGGAATGCTCCTGCTGCATGAAGCCAATGGACGCGCGGCTGCCTTCTTCGGCGCCGGCATTGGTGGTCATCACCAGAATGATGTTCCTGAAATCGGCTTTGCGGCCATTGTTGTCGGTCAGTGTTCCGTGATCCATCACTTGCAGCAGCAGATTGAAGACATCCGGATGCGCCTTTTCGATTTCATCGAGCAGCAGCACCGCATGGGGATGCTTGTTGACCTGCTCGGTCAGCAATCCTCCCTGGTCGAACCCGACATAGCCCGGGGGCGCGCCGATCAGGCGGGAAACCGTATGCCGTTCCATGTATTCTGACATATCGAAACGAATCAGCTCGATGCCCAGCACCTTCGCCAGCTGACGGGTCACTTCGGTTTTTCCCACACCGGTGGGTCCGGCAAACAGAAATGCCGCAATCGTCTTGGTCGCATCACGCAGACCGGCCCTGGACAATTTGATTGCCGAGGCCAGGGCGGTGATCGCCTCATCCTGGCCAAAAACCAGCATCTTCAGGTTCTTTTCCAGATCCTGCAGCTTGTCGATATCGTTGCTGGAAACGGAACGCGGTGGAATACGGGCTATTTTTGCGACGATTTCCTCGATCTCCTCGGTATCGATCAACTGCTTGCGCTCCTCCCCGGTCATCAGCCGCTGCCGGGCGCCCGCTTCATCGATGACATCGATGGCCTTGTCCGGAAGATGGCGATCGGTGATATAGCGCTCCGCCAGTTCGGCAGCGGTGCGCAGACCTTCCGTGGAATATTTGATATCGTGATGCTCCTCGAATCGCGACTTCAAGCCCTGCAGTATCTGAAAAGTCTCCTCTACGGATGGCTCTTCAATGTCGATTTTCTGGAAGCGCCGGGCCAGTGCACGATCCTTTTCGAAAATACCCCGGTATTCCTGATAGGTCGTCGAACCAATGCAGCGCAGCTCACCGGAAGCCAGTACAGGCTTGATCAGGTTCGAGGCATCCATCACCCCGCCGGAAGCGGAGCCGGCACCGATAATGGTATGAATCTCGTCGATGAAGAGAATGGATTTCGGCTCTTTCTTGAGCTGATAAATCAGTGCCTTCAAGCGTTTTTCAAAATCACCGCGATACTTGGTGCCGGCCACCAGGGCGCCAAGATCCAGCGCATAGATGACGCTGCCGTTGGGCACTTCCGGCACTTCTTCCTCGACAATTTTCTTGGCCAGTCCTTCGGCGATTGCGGTCTTGCCCACGCCAGCCTCGCCGACCAGCAGTGGATTGTTCTTGCGTCGCCGGCAAAGCACCTGGATGGTCCTTTCCAGCTCCTTGTCCCGGCCAATCAGCGGATCGATCTTGCCCTTCCTGGCTTCCTCGTTGAGATTGGTTGCATACTGGTCCAGAGGCGTCGCGGCCTGACTCTGCTCGGCTTCATCCACCTTGTTCTGCTGCTGATCGACATTCAGACCTTCATCCTGCTCCACCTTGGAAATGCCATGGGCCAGATAATTGACCACATCCAGACGGCTGATATCCTGCTTGTTCAACAAATAGACCGCATGGGAATCCTGCTCACTGAACAATGCGACCAGCAAATTGGCGCCAGTCACTTCCTTTTTGTCGGAAGCCTGGACATGAAATACCGCCCTCTGCAGAACCCGTTGAAAGCCCAACGTGGGCTCGGTTTCCCGCAGCACGCCTTCCGGCAGCAGAGTGATCGTTTCATCGATGAACTGGGTCAGTTCGCCACGCAGCAGTTTGATATCACAACCACAGGCCCGCAATACCGACTCTGCACTGGCATTGTCCAGCAGCGTCAGCAGCAAATGTTCCACGGTGATGAATTCATGCCTTTTTTCATGTGCCGTCTTGAAGGCATGATTCAAGGAATATTCTAGGTCTTTACTTAACATTTTCTCTCCAAGCTCACGCTTCCTCCATTGAACACATCAATGGGTGCTGATGCTCTCTTGAATAATTATTGACCAGTTCCACTTTGGTCTCGGCGACGTCCTTTGAAAATACGCCGCATATGCCAACCCCACGCGTATGTACATGTAGCATTACCTGGGTGGCTTTCTCTTCGGTCATGGCAAAAAAGTTCATCAACACTTCGACCACGAAGTCCATGGGTGTGAAATCATCGTTCAACAGGACGACCTTGTATAGCGGGGGTTTTTTTAATTTTGGTTTAGCCTC
Organism: Gammaproteobacteria bacterium; assembly: GCA_024511045.1. Classification (GTDB taxonomy): domain Bacteria; phylum Pseudomonadota; class Gammaproteobacteria; order Methylococcales; family Methylomonadaceae; genus JANEMG01. The sequence continues at coordinate 7,719 of JANEMG010000091.1, forward strand.
CTGGACTGCCAGGCCACCATCGCGGTCTTTGAATGGATTGTTCTCGGACATGCACTAGAATAAATAAAGAATCAATGGAATGGCTCTGCTTCTTAAGATAGCGGCAAAAGCACAAGTTTTCAACCTTTAAATAGCGTCTCCCCGCCTGTGAGTTTAAAACATATTCCGCCCGGATAATCAACCACAGAACAAAAACAATCAGTGGAAAAACTAAACCCGCTCCGACTCTGTCGGCGTCATTGAAATCCGCAAAATTTACCGTTAAAGAGCTTTCCCGCGGCGGATAGTTCCTATCCGATCGTGAAATCTAGTAAACTAGTGCTCTGTACATGACAAAAAAATTATCGAGCACACAACGACAGATTATTACAAACTGGGTCTGGAAGGCTTGGTCGCAGTATTGAAATCATTATCAACAGTAGTTTTTTGGATGTCGTAAA
>JANEMG010000421.1 GCA_024511045.1 Gammaproteobacteria bacterium
CAATGCCTGTTTGTGCAAGTCCTTCAACTTGATCCTAAAACGCTGCGTCTTGAGGCTTTGTAGGGCAACGGATGCAGCAGAAAATAGTGGGTAAAATGAACTCCGAAACTTTAGTTAATATTGTTCCTTTCCAGTTTGGTGAACTGCGACAAATTCACCTTGGTTTTGGCAAACAGCTTGTTGAAAGCCTGACCGACGTCTTCATTGGTATGTTTCTTGACGTTTTCGATCAGCAGCTGCTGCCCTGAAGGCTGCAATTTGACCGTGATAAACTTTTCATTGATATCCTCCAGTATCACCGGAGTATTCACCGGTATCGCCCCGCCCCGGCGATAATTGGTGGTGCGGTGCCGCCCCTTTTCAAAACGAATCACGAACTGGGTATAGTAAGTTTCGCCAACCTGTACCGAAGGCGGCAGATTCAATGGTACCGCCTGTTTTTTGCAGCCATACAGGGACAGCACAACCATCAATACAACAACGATCTGAATAACACGACGCATAACGCTTCTCCTTTAATCCCATGAATTTATCGAGGCCCTGGATAACAGATAATTAGCCGCGAAAAAAAATAATAACATCAACAGGGAAATGATTGTCAATGAAGTCGTCATGGGAATGATCAACAGGGAACTGACCAGCTCCACGGTGATGAGAAAAATCAAGATCCCGGCGATGACCTTGTTGCTCAGCCTGGCGCAGAAATAGGCGCCTGCCGGCGCACCGATCACGACCACCGGTATCGCCGCCAGCCAATAGCTCTGTATCTGCGGACTGAAGCCGCCGATGACGACGGCATGCAGGGCGAAGCCGGCCAATGCATTCAATGCCATCAAAACCACAGAAGTCGGCGTGGCGACTTTTTCCGCAATCCCGAACAGAAACACCATCACCGAAAAGCAAATGATATCGATGCCATTGCCAACCAGGCCGGACATCGTGCCGCCAAAAAAACCACTCAACAGCAACACGCCGATCGCTTTCGCCCCGAGCCGGGGCAGCTGTTCCCTGCGCTCCCGCTCATACCAGTTGACCAGAATCAGCGTCAACGCCAGACCGGCAACCATGGCGGTAAAGGCCATTCTCAACAATTCCGGCGGCAGCAGCGGCGTCAAAACAATGGCTCCAAAGACGATGCCGGGAACACCACCAAGGCTGGCCCAGAAAATGACTGGCCAGGAAATTTTCACGCGCAGTGCAAGAATGGACAGCGTTGCCGCGGTCATGCCGACGCTTTGAATGGCCAGCGAAAAGATCTTGGCATCCAGGGGCGACACCTGCAGCAGCTTGGTGAACACGGGAAAAGCGACGGCCCCGCCGCCCTCGCTGGTCGCTCCGGCAATGAACGAACCGAACACCATGGTCAACGCCACCTGAATGTTTTCCCGTACGATTGCCAGGGAATCCGGCGCCGTATAACGGTACCAAAGCCACCATACCAGCAATGCCAGCAGCAGGCTGAAATACCGCCGGCCAATGTTCAGAAACTGCGTCGGCTTGACGCTCCATCTGCTGACTTTTGCCGTTGCCGATGCCCCTATGTCTGCCGATGCTTTAGCCGGAGAATTTCTTGCCATTTTTTGCATCAGCGGCTTGCCGCCATGCCACACCTCAACATCCAGCACTTTGCTTCCCTCTCCCGTTGTCGAGAAGACAAGGGTGTGGAGCATTTTAAAAGCTGAAGAAACCCGGGGGAAATAAAAAAACCCGACCTTTGCCGCTGGTAATTGCCGTCATTGATAGTTCCAGCTGCAGCGCTGATCGACACAGGCAAAGCCATCGGCGGCAGGACAATCACAGATACTGTTCAATGGCAGATTATTGCAGCCCTTGGCCTTTGCCTTGGCAATGATGTCATAAAACTTTGCTGCATCGGCATCACTGCGCGCCACCCTGTCCCGTGTACAGCCACAGCTGGTCCGCTTCAGAACGAGGCCGCACTGCGCTGCATCGGTACAGTAGCCGATATGCGACAATTCTGCATTGAAAGCCTGCAAAAATTCCTCGCAGGTGGACAAATGACAAATCCGCCATGTCCGGCGAAGGCGGCGGGTCAAGGGCAGACACGGCCGCCTGGTCCTTGTTTTCACAGGAAACGGCTGACATCATGATCAGCAGGCAGAAAATCAAGCGTAAGAGGTAAATGCAAAACTCGAAAAGCCAGTGAATTTTTTGGCTAACTGGCGCCAAAACAAGGGGATAAGGAGGGGCGTGTCTGGTGCCTATTTGTTATGATAGGCGCTCCAAAACTCAATA
>JANEMG010000092.1 GCA_024511045.1 Gammaproteobacteria bacterium
GCTGTATCAGCGTGCCATTCACGCAGCCCGTGGGCAGGAAAATTCAATGCATTTCAGCAGGGGCCAAGGAATATACTGCAACCTTTGACTTGAAAAACGGAATTACGAACTAAGCTATAAGGCCCTGTGCCAGAGAGTCGATTTCATTCTCCAGGGTAATAAAGGATGGCATATTGGAAAATTGGTCAAAATAAAGTCGGCAGTTTCTATTAATGCAGGGGTTGAGATTGTAATTAACAAAGATAATATTTTTGATAAATTATTCAGCATTCCTGTTTTAGTATAGTATAATATATCAGATAGGATAACGGTTTGGAGGTCCTGAAATCTTTTAACCGCTGCAGGGAATAGGGAGTATTCCAGTGGATTCGTTTTTAATCTGATATATCATTATTACTAGAGGTGGGAATGACTAATTATCAAGATCTTTCTGAAAAAGAATTGGAAACCCTGATCAATAATGCTGAAAAAGCATTGAAGGCGAAGCAGGAAAAAAAGCGCCGGGAAATTGTTGCCAAGATCAAGGAGCTGGCCGCATCGATCGACATGGAGGTGGAAATTCATGAAGCACGAAAAGGCTCTTCACGTAAAGGAACAAAGGTTCCCATCAAGTACCGGAATCCAGACAACCCTTCCGAACAATGGACTGGTCGCGGGGTTACCCCGAAATGGCTGCGCGCATTACTCGATGCCGGTCACGACAAGTCTGAATTTGAAGTCTAGCGGCCGTTTCCTAGGCAACTCGACTGGCTGGAGTCTATAAACACCCATCCATGGGATGTTCAAGATATAAGAAAACAGCGAATGCGATTGGCTGTTTTCTGCATAATCAATGCCTCGAGGCCATTGCTTATGCCAGCACTTCCCTGTGCTGCATTCGTTCCCGCCATTTATAGACGGGAACGAACTGAACTGGCATGGCATCGTTGCAGTTGCAGCGTTACAGGTTCTGATAAATGGCCAGATATTGCCTGGCGCTGTTTTGCCAGGAGAAATCCTTGTGCATACCGGTCAGCTGTACTGTGCGCCAGGATTTCTTGTCATGAAACAACAGGATTGCCCGCTTCGCCGCTTCCAGCAGGGAATCCGCTGCCGGTTCGTTGAAAACGATGCCGGTGGCGGATTTGTCCGCGATGCTGTGGGGCAGGGCATCCACGACCGTGTCCGCCAGTCCGCCAGTCCTGCGCACGATGGGTATCGTGCCATAACGCTGGCTGTACATCTGATTCAGGCCGCAGGGTTCGAAGCGTGATGGCATGAAAAAGATGTCGGCGCCCGCTTCGATCAGATGCGAGAGTTTTTCATCGTAGCCGATGGTAATGGAAATTTTCTCGGGATACAGTCTGGCCAGGTTCTGCAGGCGCCGCTCGTAACTTCTGTCGCCGCTGCCCAGCACGATGAACTGCATGGGCATGCTGGTCAGATGCGGCAGGCAGTCGATCACCAGATCGATGCCCTTTTGCTGCACCAGACGGCTGATCAGGGCGATGACCGGTAATTCCTCGTCCTCCGGCAGAGCCAGTTTCCGTTGCAGGGACGCTTTGTTCAGCGCTTTCTTTTTCAGGGTCGTCGATTTGTACTGCTGCGGGATGAATTCGTCGGTTTCAGGGTTCCAGTATTCCTGGTCGATGCCATTGATGATCCCGCTCAGGTCATCCTGGCGGTGGCTCAACAGTCCCTCCAGGCCGCAGCCGAATTCAGGCGTCTGGATTTCCAGCGCATAGGTCGGGCTGACGGTGGTAATGCGGTCTGCATAGGCAATCCCGCCTTTGATGAACGACAGCATGTTGTAAAATTCCAGTCCGTCCGGATTCCATAACTGCTCTGGCAGATTCAGCGAAACGAATTTGCTGCGTGGAAAAAGCCCCTGATAGGCCATGTTGTGGATGGTGAAGACCGTGGCTGGTGCCTTTTCCTCGATAGACAGCATCGCCGGCACCAGCCCACTCTGCCAGTCGTTGCAGTGAACGATATCCGCCTGCCAGCCGAGTTCACTCCTGCCCATGGCGATTTCCACGGCAGCACGACAGAACAGCGTGAAGCGCTCGGCGCTGTCTATCCAGGGTTTGCCCTGCGCATCGAGATAGGGATTCCCCGGCTTGCCGAAGTAAGGTGGATAATTGACCAGCCAGACGATTACGTCACTGTCGGGCAATCGGGTTTGCAGGATGTCGACGGTCACGCCATCGAGATCGAGCTGGCATCGATGCTCGACTGGGTCGGTTGTTTCGATGGCCTGATAATTGGGCAGCAGGAGGCGCATATTCTGACCCAGTTCAGCCAGGGCTCTGGGCAGACTTCCGGAAACATCGGCTAGCCCGCCGGTTTTTATCAGCGGATGCGCTTCGCTGGTGACAAATAAAACCTTTTTCATGTTTTATGCTTGCTGCAAGGTATATTCAGTAGTTGCGTCCGATTGACGTGACAGTCTGCGCGGCCTTGTCATGCAATCGGCCTGGCTTTACTGATTGTCTGCCATGCAGTGACCGGTCGACACCGCATGGCGGAGCAAGGCGCTGACGCTATAAGCTCAGAATAATTCCCGCCAGGGGGGGAATGGTCAATTCGATCGAATGGGGCTGGCCCATCCAGGGTGTGGGTTGCGCCGTTTTGGGGCCGTTGCCCAGATTGGCGCCATTGTAGATGCTGGAATCGGAATTGAAGATTTCACGGTAAGTTCCTTCGGCGGGTACGCCGATACGATAGTTTTCTCTGGGCACCGGTGTAAAGTTCAGGACGATCAGCAGCGTCTCGTTGTCCGATATGCGCATGTAGCTGATGATGGACTGTTTGACGTCATGGCAGTCGATCCAGGCAAAACCCTGCTCATGGAAGTCGTATTGAAAAAGCGAGGAATGCTTTTTGTAGAGTTTGTTGAGATCCTTGACCAGGCCCTGTACGCCCTGGTGGAAAGGGTAGTCCAGGACATACCAGTCCAATGCCTTGGTGACATCCCATTCACTGCCCTGGGCGAATTCACAGCCCATGAACAGCAGTTTTTTTCCGGGATAGGTGTACATGAAGGTGTACAGCAGGCGCAGGTTGGCAAACCGCTGCCATTCATCACCGGGCATCTTGTACAGCATGGAATTCTTGCCATGCACCACTTCATCATGCGAGAAGGGCAGAATGAAATTCTCGGTGAAGGCATACAGCAGGCCGAAAGTCAGCTGGTCGTGGTGATGCATGCGATGAATCGTGTCATGACTCATGTAGCTGAGGATATCGTGCATCCAACCCATGTTCCACTTCATGGAAAAGCCCAGGCCACCGGTCCAGGTGGGTCGGGTGACCTGTGGCCAGGCCGTGGATTCTTCGGCCATGACCACCGTGCCCGGATGCTGTTCGTGGGTGACCGTGTTCAGTTCGCGCAGAAAATCGATGGCTTCCAGGTTTTCGTTGCCGCCATACATGTTGGGGATCCAGTCGTCGTCTTCCCGGGAATAATCCAGGTACAGCATGGAAGCGACGGCATCCACCCGCAGGCCATCCAGGTGGTATTCCTCCAGCCAGAAGAAGGCGCTGGCGAGCAGGAAGTTTTTCACTTCGTTTCTGCCGTAGTTGTAGATCAGCGTTCCCCAGTCGCGGTGTTCGCCTTTGCGCGGGTCTTCGTGTTCATAGAGCGCGGAACCGTCGAAGCGGGCCAGGGCGAAACTGTCCTTGGGAAAATGCGCCGGCACCCAGTCCAGGATCACGCCGATGCCGTTGTTGTGGCAGCAGTCGACGAAATAGCGGAAGTCGTCGGGGCTTCCGAAGCGGCTGGTGGGGGCGAAATAGCCGGTGGTCTGATAGCCCCAGGACAGATCGTAGGGGTGTTCGGTGATCGGCAGCAGTTCGATATGGGTGAAGCCCATTTCCTTGACGTAATCGACCAGCTGCTCGGCGAGCTCCCGGTAACTCAGGAAATTGTTGTCGGCATCACGCTGCCAGGAGCCGAGGTGTACTTCGTAGATTGAGGTCGGCTGATGCAGCCATTCATGGCTGGCGCGATGATCCATCCAGGAATTGTCCTGCCACTGATAGTTGTCTTCCTTGAAGACGATCGCGGCGGTTTGCGGGCGCAGCTCGAATTGCTGGCCGTAAGGGTCGGTCTTGAGCAGAATTTCACCGCTGTAGCGGTTTTGAATTTCAAACTTGTAGAGGCTGCCGGCGTTCAGTTCGGGGATGAATATTTCCCAGATGCCGCTGCCGCCCAGCGTACGCATGGGATTGCAGCGGCCATCCCATTCGTTGAATTCGCCCACCACGCTGACCCGCCCGGCATTGGGCGCCCAGACACTGAACAGGACGCCGGGCACGTCATCGATGCAGGTCAGGTGAGCGCCCAGTTTTTGATAGATGTGCCAGTGCTTGCCTTCGGCAAACAAATGCTGGTCGAAATCCGACATCTGCGGACCGAAGCTGTAGGGATCGTGGTTCTCATAGTGGTTGCCATTTTTATCCACCCAGTGCAGCAGGTAATGCTCGGGGAGATCTTCGGGCACCGCTGCCGAGAAGAAGTCGGTATCGGGAATGCGCTGCAGTTCGATTGCCGGGGCGACGATTTTTACCGATTCTGCATGGGGCAGGTAGACTTTGACGAAGGTCTTGCCGTTTTTGCTGTGCCGTCCCAAAACGCAGTATGGATCATGATGCCTGGCTTCGATGATTTTCAGTTCGTCCTTATCAAGCTTGTTTTGGGATTGCTTGTTCACTTTTTTATGTCTCACGGAGTAGAATAGTAGTTTCTTGAGATAAATATTACCAAATTCAGCAACCTTTGGGGTAGCTAAAATTCCATACTGAGGGTGAATAATGTCAGAATCCAGCAAGCAGCACCATGAGCGTTTTGTCAGTCATTTGACGCGGAATACGATCGCATTGATCCTGGCCGGCGGGCGCGGTTCGCGATTGAAGGAAATGACCGACTGGCGCGCCAAACCCGCCGTGCCATTCGGCGGCAAGTTCCGCATCATCGATTTTCCGTTGTCCAACTGCATCAATTCGGGAATCCGCAAGATCGGCGTGTTGACCCAATACAAGGCGGATTCGCTGATCAGACACATACAGCAGGGCTGGGGATTCCTGAGTGGTGAATTTGGTGAATATGTCGATCTGATGCCTGCCCAGCAGCGCATGGAAGGGTCCTGGTATGCCGGAACTGCCGATGCCATCTATCAGAATCTGGACATTCTGCGGGCGCGCAGCCCGGAATATATCCTGGTGCTGGCTGGTGATCATATCTACAAGATGGACTATGGCGCGATGCTGGGTGATCATGTCGAAAGAGAGGCGGACCTGACCATCGGCTGTATCGAGGTGTCCCTGAAGGATGCGACGGAATTCGGCGTCATGCATGTCGATGACGACCGGCGGGTGCTGGATTTTATCGAAAAGCCGGAAAAACCGCCGGTGATGCCCGGCCGCAAGGACACCGCCCTGGCGTCGATGGGGATCTATATCTTCAATGCTGATTTTCTCTTCGAGCAATTGATCAAGGATGCCGACACACCCAATTCCAGCCATGATTTCGGCAAGGACATCATTCCCTCGGTGATCGACAAATACCGCGTCAACGCTTACCCCTTCCTGGACCTGCAGAGCGGCGAGCAGAGCTACTGGCGGGATGTGGGGACGCTGGATGCCTATTGGGCGGCAAACATGGAACTGATCGGTGTGCATCCGGATCTGAATCTCTATGACAATACCTGGCCGATCTGGGCCTATCAGGCGCAGACGCCGCCGGCCAAATTCGTCTTCGATGATGACGACCGTCGCGGGCAGGCCGTGGATTCCATGGTTTCCGGCGGCTGCATCATTTCCGGTTCATCGGTCAAGCATTCCCTGGTGTTCTCCAATGTCCGGGTCAATTCCTTCACCACGGTCAAGGATTCCGTGATACTGCCCAGCGTCAACATCGCCAGGCATTGCCGGATCACCAAGGCGATCATCGAAAAGGGCTGCAATATTCCCGAAGGCACCATCATCGGCGAGGACAGGGCGGAAGACGAGAAAAGATTCCGCGTCACCCCGGGCGGCGTGGTGCTGGTGACGCCGGATATGCTGGGTCAGAAGCTGCACTTTGCCAGATAGCTCGTTGCCGTAGCCAATTCTCATGCCGAACAACAATAACAAGAAAATAAAACTGGTGCTGTGCTGGCACATGCACCAGCCAGAATACAGGGATTTGAGCACCGGGGAATATATCCTGCCCTGGACCTATCTGCATGCCATCAAGGATTATGTGGATATGGCAGCGCATCTGGAGGCGGTGCCGACGGCCAAGGTGGTGGTCAATTTCGCCCCCGTGCTGCTGGAGCAGATCGAGGACTATGCCCGGCAGCTGCAGGACTACCTGCATGACCGCATCGCCATCCGTGACCCACTGCTGGCGGCGCTGGTGGGGGTGTCCATTCCCTCCGATCCCGACGACCGGCTGACGCTGGTGAAGAATTGCATGCGCGCCAACCGGGGACGACAGATCGACCGCTATCCGTACTTCAGCCGCTTGGTGGAAATGGCGGAATGGCTGGAATCTCATCACGATGCGATCAAGTATGCCAACTCGCAGTTCATCGCCGACATGCTGGTCTGGTACCATTTGTCCTGGCTGGGGGAAATCGTCAAGAAAACCGATTTCAGAATCAAGCGGCTGCTGGGAAAGGGCGCCAATTACACGCTGCACGAACGCATCGAAATGGCGGAAGTCATCAGCGAGCTGCTTGCTTCGGTGATTCTGCGCTACAAGGCCCTGGCGAAGAAAGGCCAGGTGGAACTGTCACTGACTCCCTATGCGCATCCGATCATGCCGTTGCTGCTAGATATCAGGAGTGCCCATCAGGCGATGCCCGAAGCGCCTCTGCCGCAGATGGACAACTATCCGGGTGGCGATGAACGGGTGAGATGGCATATTCAGAAGGGCATCCAGGCCTTCAAGCGCTTTTTTGGCTTCGTTCCCAGGGCTGCTGGCCATCGGAAGGCAGTGTCAGCAGAGAGACGTTGCAGCTGTTGGCCGAAGCCGGATTCCGCTGGGCTGCCAGCGGCGGCACGGTGCTGCAGAACAGCCTCAAGTATGCACCAGAGGCGGAGCGTAACAGCATCTATCACCCCTATCAGGTGGACGGCGCCGACATCAGCTGTATTTTTCGCGATGACGGGCTTTCGGATCTGATCGGTTTCGAGTATTCCAAGTGGCATGCCGACGATGCCGTCGCGGACTTGATACAGCATATCCAGAATATTGCCGCTGTCGAACGGGAAGACAGCGTGATTGCCATCATCATGGATGGCGAGAATGCCTGGGAGCATTTCCCGGACAATGGCTATCATTTTCTCAATGCGCTGTACCGGCATCTGTCGCTGCATCCGGACATCGAGATGACGACTTTCTCCGAATGTCTGGACAGCGAGGTCGAAGTCAGATCATTAACCGATCTGGTCGCCGGCAGCTGGGTCTATGGCACCTTTTCCACGTGGATCGGCGACGAAGACAAGAACCGCGGCTGGGATATGCTCTACGATGCCAAGTGCTGCTTCGACAAGGTGCTGGCATCCGGGAAACTGGACAGGCAGCAGCAGCGTGAAGCGGAATATCAACTGGCCATTTGCGAGGGTTCCGACTGGTTCTGGTGGTTTGGCGACTACAACCCCGGTTTGGCGGTGAGCAGTTTCGAGCGTCAGTTCCGGATGAATCTGAGCAATTTGTACCATTTGCTGGGTGAACAGCCGCCCGCCTACCTGGCGCTGTCCTTTACCCAGGGCTCCGGTACACCGGCAATGGGTGGCGCGATGCGCCGGGGTCTGGAGCAGTAGTTTCCTGCCTGGCAAAATTTTGCTGGTTAGCATCTATAAACACCCATCCATGGGCTGTTTGTAGAAGGAAAGCGGCAAATCCGATTTGCCGCTTTCATCATAATCGATGACTTACGGTCCTTGATTATGCCGGTACATCCCTGTGCCGGATTGGTTGCCGGACATTTACAGACGGGAACCGGTTGGTGGCAGCCTTTTGGGAGCAGGACTGTCTGGCGTTTTTTGGGCAGCGTGG
>JANEMG010000093.1 GCA_024511045.1 Gammaproteobacteria bacterium
CGCACTTGAAAATTTAGCAGCCAGAAACAGCCGGCTAATAGAAACATATCACATATTAACAAATGCTTACGGCATTTTCTGGTGCTACTGTTTTGCTAAATTATGATTTGCCAACGGTATTGATTGCACAGCAGGATTTATCCGACACAAGCCTGTCAGGGAGCAATGCCCGGGACCAAAACAGCGCAATATTCAGGCCTGCCGAAAACGCAGGTTCCAGAGTGGATGGTGTATTTAAACACAACCTTTTCAGCAATACAAAAGCGCACAATTGCACAGCCAGGCCATGCGCGGAAACTTCCCGTCAAAGACTGCCTTCGGCCTCCATTTTCTTGCGCTTGTCACATTTTTCGGTACAGATGCAGCTGCCGTTGCCGGTTCCACCGCAGGAGCCCTTGATGGCCCGTCTGCCGAAGATCACCCCGATCGCCATGGCAATGACAACCACCAGCATGAAAACAAAAGTCACCAGAAAATAAGTCATGGCATTCACCGTAGATATTGTTGGAAGGCGGAGGTGCTTTTTTCGACAAAGCCATCCGCGTCTTTGATAATAAACAAGGCGGCAATCTTTTCCTTTTCCGCCAGCTGGTAGCCCTGCTCAGGCCCCAGTACCATCATCGCCGTCGCCAAGGCATCTGCCTCCATGCTGGTCTGCCGCAGGATGGTCACGGAAGCCAGACGGTGTTCGATGGGCCGTCCGGTGCGGGGATCGATGGTGTGGGAAAAACGCCTGCCGTCGAATTCAAAAAAGTTACGGTAATCCCCGGAGGTGGCCATGGCAACATCGGTGATAGACAGCACTCTTTGAATCATGCGTTTCTCCGGCGTCGGCTTTTCCACGGCAATTCGCCACGGCTTGCCGCTGAGGTTGCTGCCGCGCAGGCGGATTTCCCCGCCAAGCTCCACCATGTAATCGGTGATGCCCTGCTGCTCCAGTAATTCCGCAACCTGATCGACAGCATAGCCCTTGGCCAACGCGGAAAGGTCCAGGTACAATCCGGCGATAGCCTTGCGCACAGAAACCGGCTCCTCTCTCAATTGGAGGTGCCTGTAGCCGACAAGGTTCAATTGTTCCTCGATCAAATCTTCTGCCGGCGGCTCGAACTGCATTGCCGCCGGACCAAACCCCCAGAGATTGACCAGTGGTCCCACGGTGATATCGAAGGCGCCACCGGTCAGCCGGCTGATCCTTTGGGCTTCCAGCAGCACCCTGTAGAGCGGCCGGGATACGGGTTGCCAGTCGGTGGATGGATTGCGGTTGATGCGCGACAGTTCCGAATCCGCCAGATAGGTGGACATCTGCGCGTTGATCTGCTCCAGCACAGCAGATATTTTCTCCCCCAGACGGGCGCCGTCAATCCCTTCTGGCAACCTGGATACCTTCACGGTATAACTGGTGCCCATCACCGGACCGGCAGTCCGGAAAGGGTATTGCTGCTGACTGGAGCAGGCCGACAATAAAAAAACGAGGTGCAGGCAGAACCATGCACCTCGTTGCGTTTGCGCGGTATTCATTTGTTTTCTGGTTGATCAATGGCCGTTCAGCGCCCTCCCGAAAATGGCAGCCCCATGCTTCATTTCCCGAAAGATCCGGAAAATACTGCAGGGTGCATGCTGCGGAGCGCCAGCGCTCCACGTGCATGTTTCATGAATCGGTAAGGGAACCCCTATCCGCCGAAATCGTCCAGGAAGATGTGATCGCTTTCGACGCCGATATCTTCGAGCATCTTGATCACTGCCGCGTTCATCATCGGTGGTCCACACATGTAGTATTCACAATCTTCGGGAGCCGGATGATCTTTCAGGTAGTTCTCGTAGATCACTTCGTGAATGAAGCCGGTGTAACCCTTCCAGTTGTCCTCCGGCAGGGGATCCGACAAGGCGCAATGCCATTCGAAATTGTCGTTTTCCTTGGCCAGCATGTCGAAGTCTTCCACATAGAACATTTCCCGCTTGCTGCGCGCTCCGTACCAGAAGGTCATTTTCCGCTTGGATTTCAGACGCCGCAGCTGATCGAAGATATGCGAACGCATGGGCGCCATGCCGGCGCCGCCGCCGATGAAGACCATTTCGTTGTCGGTGTCCTTGGCGAAGAACTCACCATAGGGCCCGGAAATGATGCACTTGTCGCCCGGCTTCAGGCTGAAGATATAGGACGACATGATACCCGGAGGAACGTTGTCCGGCGCGCCCGGAGGCGGTGTCGCGATACGCACGTTGAGCATGATTTCCTTTTCCAGTGGATAGCTGGCCATGGAGTAGGCGCGCAACGTCTCTTCCTTGACCTCGGAAACGTAACGCCACAGATCATATTTGTCCCAGTCGTCGCGGAATTCCTCCTCGATATCGAAATCGGCATACCGGACCACGTGCGGCGGACATTCGATCTGTATGTAGCCGCCGGCACGGTAATGGATCTCTTCGCCTTCCGGCAGGTCCAGAACCAGCTCCTTGATGAAAGTCGCCACGTTGTGGTTGGATTTTACCGTACATTCCCACTTCTTGACCCCAAACACTTCCTCGGGAACGACTATTTTCATGTCCTGCTTGACGGTTACCTGGCAGGACAGCCGGTCACCTTCAAGGGCTTCACGCTTGGTGATATGGGAACGCTCGGTGGGCAGGATTTCGCCGCCCCCTTCCAGTACCTTGACCCGGCATTGCGCGCAGGTGCCGCCGCCGCCGCAGGCCGAAGGCACGAACAGACCATTGTCGGCCAGCGCGGTCAACAGTTTGGCGCCGACCGGGACGTGGATATCCTTTTCATCGTTGATCAGTATCTCGACATCCCCGGAGGCAACCAGTTTGCTCTTGGCGCCGATGATGATGAATACCAGCGCAATAACGATGAGCGTAAAAAATATAACTCCTAATAAAATTTCCAGCATTACTGTAACCTTAGAGTTGAATTCCAGAGAAGGCCATGAAGCCCAGAGACATCAAGCCGGCAGTGATGAAGGTGATGCCCAGTCCTTCGAGACCCTTTGGTATATTACTGTATTTCAGCTTTTCCCGGACGCCGGCCATTACCGTTATTGCCAGCGCCCAGCCAAAGCCGCTGCCGAGGCCGTAGACGACGCTCTCGTTGAAGGTATAGTCGCGCTCGATCATGAACAGACTGCCCCCGAGAATCGCGCAGTTGACAGTGATCAATGGCAGAAAAACGCCCAGTGCATGGTACAGGGCCGGGAAAAACTTATCCAGCACCATCTCCAGAATCTGCACCAGCGCGGCAATCACGCCAATACAGCTCAACAATGCCAGAAAGCTCAGATCCACCCCTTCGATGCCCATCCAGACCAGCGCGTCTTCCTTCAGCAATTTGTGATAGATGAAATTGTTTGCCGGTACGGTGATGGCCTGTACGACCATGACCGCGACCCCCAGCCCGATGGCCGTGGAAATCTTCTTGGAGACGGCCAGGAATGTACACATTCCCAGAAAGAAGGCCAGCGCAAGGTTTTCAATGAAAACCGCCTTGATAAACAAACTGAGATAATCGGCCATTAGTGATGCCCTCCTTCACCGTGTGCGATATCCAGGATTTTGAAATCCGGTTCTTCCTGCTGCACCGGCTTCCATTGACGATACACCCAGATGATAATGCCAATGATAAAGAAGGCGCTGGGTGGCAGCAGCATCAGGCCATTGGGATCGTACCAGCCGCCATCTTTGGTGAGCTGGAAAATCTCGATGCCCAGCAGTTTTCCCGAGCCGAACAGTTCCCGGAAAAAAGCCACGATCACCAGTATCAGACTGTAGCCCAGGCCGTTGCCGATGCCATCCATAAAGCTCTGCAGCGGCGGGTTTTTCATGGCATAGGCTTCGGCGCGCCCCATGACGATGCAGTTGGTGATGATCAGACCGACGAACACCGATAACTGTTTGCTGATCTCGTAGGCGAAGGCCTTGAGGATCTGATCGACGACGATGACCAGCGAAGCGATGATGGTCATCTGCACGATGATGCGTATGCTGCTGGGAATATGGTTCCTGATGGCACTGATCGCGGCACTGGAACAGGCCGTCACCGATGTCAGCGCCACAGCCATGATCAGGGAGGTGGACATCTGCGAGGTGACCGCCAGGGCGGAACAAATGCCAAGCACCTGCAGGGTGATCGGATTCTCGTTGATCAGCGGCGTGACCAGTACTTTTTTCGTTTCACTATTGATGACTGCACTCATGATTTTACCCTACCCCGTTTTGTCTTATTTTCGCCAAAAAAGGTGCAAAACCTTCCTCGCTCATCCAGTAGCGCACCAGGTTGGTCACCCCTCTGCTGGTCAGAGTCGCACCGGCCAGACCATCGACCTGATATTCCGAACCCGGCTTGCCGGGATCGACGACGCCCTTGATCAATTCCAGCGCCGGCTCGCCGGAATCGGAATAGACTTTTTTCCCTTTCCACAACGCCCCCCAGTTGGGATTGACCACTTCGCCGCCCAGACCCGGCGTTTCCGCCTGATCGTAGAAATTGATGCTTTGCACCGTCTGGCCATCGGCTTCCAGAGCCAGAAAACCATACATCGTGGACCACAGGCCATAACCATGCACAGGCAGGATAATGGATTGTATCTGGCCGTCAGAACTTTTCACCAGATAGACCTTCGCCAGTTTAGCCTTGACCTTGATTGCCGCAATGTCCTTTTCCCGGGGAATGACCTCACTCAGTTCCGGGTCCTTGGCAGCCTTGCGCTGATCGTAGGCATCCACATCGATGTCTTCGACATAGTCACCGGTGGCCAGATCGACGATCCTGGCTTCAATCTTTTCATCAAATGCACTGTCGATATCCATTCCCGGCTCCAGAAGTCCGGCCACTTCGAGAATGTTCTTCTTCATGTCCAGCGCCTTGTTGTGCTGCTGGATCGGCTTCAGCGCAACGGCGGAGAAAGACACCAGAATGGCGCAGACGAAGCAGATGGACAGCGCGACGGCGATGGTCTTTTCCAGGCTGTCGTTGTTCATGGCGAGAACCTTGTCCCGGTAAGCCTTGGCTTTTTCTATATAGGGCTCCAGTTTTTCCATGTAGGGCTCGAATTTCTGAAAAGATTGGGATTTTTTCGCTTCATTAGGCATGACGTTTTATCCTTCTTCTGATATTTGCCTGGACAACAAAATAATCGATGATGGGAGCAAACATGTTGGCAAACAGAATGGAAAGCATCATCCCTTCCGGGAAGGCTGGATTGACCACCCGGATCAGCACCACCATGACGCCGATCAGCATGCCGAAAATCCAGCGGCCGGTATCGGTCATTGCCGCACTGACCGGATCGGTGGCCATGTATACCATGCCGAAGGCGAAGCCGCCCAGGGTCAGATGCCAATACCAGGGCAAGGCGAACATCGGGTTGCTGTCGCTGCCGATCAGGTTGAAGGTCAGCGACATCAGAACCATGCCGGCCAACACCCCGCCCATGATCCGGTAGGAAGCCACCCGGGTATAGAGCAGGAACGCGGCGCCAATGAAAATCGCCAGAGTCGATGTCTCACCGATGGATCCTGGCATGAAGCCAAAGAAAGTCTGGAACCAGCCATAATCGGCTGCATATACGGCATCCAGACCGCCGGATGCGGCCAGACCCAGGGGCGTCGCCGCGGTAAATCCGTCGACACCAACCCAGACGGAATCACCCGAGATCGATGCCGGATAGGCAAAAAACAGAAAGGCACGTCCGGTCAGGGCCGGGTTGAGAAAGTTTTTCCCGGTGCCGCCGAAAACTTCCTTGCCGATCACGATGCCGAAGGAAATGCCCAGGGCAACCTGCCAGAGGGGAATATCCGGAGGCATGATCAATGTGTAGAGCATCGAGGAAACAAGAAAACCTTCGTTGATCTCGTGGCCGCGGACCGTCGCGAACAGAACCTCCCAAATACCGCCTACGGCCAGCGTGACGATGTAGATGGGCAGGAAGAACAGCGCTCCGTACACCAGGCAGGAGATCGGATTGGCCGGATTGTGGCCGAAGAAAGACATGATGGAGTCGCGCCAGCTGCCGGTTTCATCCAGTCCCAATGCCTCCATGGCCAGGTTGGCCTGATAGCCGCTGTTGTACATGGCCATCAGAATGCAGAAAAACGTGGCGATGACGACAAAAGTCATGGTGCGCTTCAGGTCGTTGCCATCGCGAACATGGGTTTTGCCGCGCGTCACTTCGGACGGAGTATAGATGAACGTATCGACCATCTCGTAGAGGCCATAGTAGCGTTCAAATTTCCCGCCCTTCGTGAAGTACGGCTCTATCGAATCTAAAATATCTCTGGCCGACATCATCCTTCCTTCTCAATTTTCGTTAAATTAGCTCTCAATACAGGACCGAAATCGTGTTTGCCCGGATCGACGAAGGTGAACAATGACATGTCCTCCTCGTCCAGTTCCAGACAACCCAGCAATTGCGCCTGATCGGTATCACCCACGACCAGCGCCTTCAACAGCGGGGTTGGCAGAATGTCCAGGGGCATGACCGCTTCATAGACGCCCACGGGAACGATCGCCCGGTTGCTGCCATTCTTGTTGGTGGTAAAGGGGAAGCGGCGTCCGGTATCGCGGTCTCGACTGGATATATAGACGTTCAATGCCGAATACTTGTTTTCCCCGGGAACGATCCAGCCGAAAAACTCCCGGTCCCGCCCCTCTTTCAATACCGAAATCTGGTTATGGTAGAAGCCAAGATAACTGGCCCAGTTGGCAGCGCGATGGCCATACAGGATGGAACCCGAAACAACACGGTTCTCTCCCGGCTGCAGTTCGTCCTTCAACAGATCGCCAGTGTTTGCACCAACCCGTGTGCGCAGCAGGCGCGGCTTTTTCACAGTGGGACCGGTCAGGGCGATCACTCTTTCGGTATTCAGCTTGCCGGTGGTGAACAGCGCGCCGATGGCCATTACCGCCTGATAATCCAGATGCCAGACAATTTTGTCGGCATGCACCGGATCGAGAAAATGGATGTGCGTGCCAGGCAAACCCGCCGGGTGCGGTCCGGAAAATTCTGCGGTGACCACGGCATCATTGCTGCCAGTGGCGATGTCGGCGCCGCTGGCCTTGCAGACGTAGACCTTGCCCTGGGTCAGTTTGGCGATGACTTCCAGGCCGTTGACGAAGTCCTCCTGGCGTTCCTTGATGATGACCACAGGATCGGCGGCCAGCGGATTGCTATCGATTGCGGTAACGAAGATGGAGCTTGGCGTGCTGTCCGGAACGGCGATTTTGCCATAGGGGCGCGCACGCAATGCGGTCCACAGGCCCGATGCGAGCAGGTTGTCCCTGACCTGTTCGGCGCTCAGTCCGGACAATTCCTTGCTGCTGTATTCCTTGAAGGTTTCCTGGGCAGTGCCATGCAATTCGATGACCACCGCCTGCAAAACACGTTTCGCTCCGCGATGTATGGCTTTCACTTCACCAGCGCCTGGAGAGGTAAAGACCACGCCTGGATTCTTTTTGTCAGAGAACAGCGGCTGGCCCAGTTTGACCTTGTCCCCTTCGCTGACCAGCATTTTTGGCTTCATGCCGAGATAATCCATCCCCAGGACGGCAACGGAGCTTACCTTATTGCCCTTCTCAATTTTCTGTTCGGGTTCCCCGGTGATGGGGATATCCAAACCCTTATCGATTTTAAATTGCATAGTGAATAAGCCTGCTCTCCAGTCAAGTTGCGGCAAAACCACCCGCCGATTCAAGTACATTGAATACGGAGGCACTCCAAAACGTAAAACGCGAATATTACATCATAAAACCGGGCATTGCTCAATGTCGGGATTTTTTTGATGACAACAGGGTCTAAATTTGCTTGGTTCCTTAAAACCCGGTCAGCCTCGCTGAAAATGCACCTGATTACGTCTCAACCTCAGCCTTGCTGAAACCCTGTTCAATTCTTGTCCTCCCGTAACTACTCGGGCTCCTATGGGTAGTCTGTTCCGGAAGACGCCGGGAATACATCCCTGCAGGCTTGGCTTTGGCATCCCTGCCAAAGACACTTCCTCCACAGACTACCCATAGG
>JANEMG010000094.1 GCA_024511045.1 Gammaproteobacteria bacterium
GATGTTTCTTAGTTCGTTGATTTGTAATTGACCGCTTTTCATGTTCGCAAAACAAAAAATGGTATTTAATTACATTTCAACGAACTACGTCAACTTTCTGTGCTTTTTGTCATGTACAGAGCTGCCCAGTATATCCTGCTCGATGCGCAGCATGCGGGCCTCGTTTGCATCCGGAGCATGACCTGCATGCCCCTCCCCGGCTCCATGCTCATGAACATGAGGGTGTCCTTGTTCGTGACTGTGTCGGTGTTGATGGTTGTCACTTTCTCCACAACCGCATATGGCGCACATCGTCTAACCTCCCTTGATTGTTGTTGATTGCCTGACATTCAATTGCCAAGCGTGATTGCTCAATGGAAAATCTGCCGTATCTACTCACCCATAGTAAAAGAGGCCCCTATGGGTGGTCTGTGGAGGAAGTGTCTTTGGCAGGGATGCCAAAGTCAAGCCTACAGGGATGTATTTACGGCGTCTTCCGGAACAGACTACCCATAGGAGACCCGAGTAGTTACAATCTGCCTTTGGTAACTGAAAACTTGAAAAGTTCCCGTCTATCAATGACAGGAACGAATGCAGCACAGGGATGTGCCGGCATCATCAATGTCTCCAAGCCATTGATAATGAAAAAAACAGCCAACCGCATTTGCTGTTTTCCTATCTTAAATAGCCCATGCATGGGTGTTGATAGATGGTGACTGAAATAATTCAATCTTTGTTTCTGGAAATATCGACAGCGGCTGCCGACTCTGGAAACGACGTCGAAGAACAACGATGAAGCCATTACACATCCCCCTGGCTGCCTGATTGCAATCCTGCTGTCCATGATACCGGAAATCGTCTGCAGTCCTTCAGCTTGGTTCCGGTTAAAACGATGCTGTGGCTACCACTGCATACAACCGCGAGTGGATCGACTGCGCAGACTGGTTGCAGCTCCAATTCTGCATCGATACGCATACGTGTCGATATAACCCGAACAATCATTTACTGATAATGGCACCTGCCGGCATGGGAAAGCAGGTCTCACACTAGACAATCACCAGCAGCGCAAAAGTACCAACATAAACGATCATTATATATAAAAACGCCATCATGGTGCTCAGCAGAGTACTGCACGACAAGGCCTGTCTGATGATATAGGTAATGATAAACAGCCACCACATCAGCAGCAAACCAAACAGATAGATGACCAGTTCATCGCCGACCAGGGTAAACCACAGCATGACTGGGATGCCGAAGACATAGATAAAATCTGCAGCAACCAGAAAGGCGGTCGCCGTTTTCAGGTACAACTTGAAGGATTTCTTCAAACAAAGTAGAAGTGCGATAAAGACCAGATTCAAAACTGTCTGTATGCTGGTTTCAAACAACGCTTCGACAGGATCGGAAATATTCGCCTGAATCAGAATTCCGACAACGAAATAGAAAATGATGGCGTTCCGGAACAGAGGCATCGATTCGGGCATCTCGACGAGATTACCCTTCAACCAGCAAAGTCGTAGATATTGTCTTAAAGGACTCATGATCTATTTCGTTGTTTCGTTACAGGTTGATGCCGCATGACACAAGCAATAAAATTGCCCTGGCAATTCAATTGGCGTTTCCAGCCGTTTGGAAGTTTTATATTTCGTTGACATCAAAAAACATCCATCCCGCTGATGTTTAAGTTTAAGAAAACAGCAAATCGCATGTGCTGTTTTATCCGTTGTCAATGTCTTGCAGCCAACGAATGCTTTTCGCTTCCTCTTCCTGTGAATGGCCTGAATAGTACTGACTTGCTCCCAGATGCAGCCCGCTGGACTCAGGACGGAATGCATGACAAAACCGCAGGGCACTTTACTGAAACTATCTGCGCTAAAAATTGACCACGATTTTAACCTTAAATTTACATTAATGCGTAGCAATTTTTTTAAAAAAGGCTTTCTGCCAGCAGAATGAAATAGTCACGGGTGTTTTTTTGCAGGCAACACAGCTTTGCAGAAGAAATCAGCGGACGGCAGCAATGCCGGCCAATAACCGACAAGACGAAAACGTCGCCGCACAACAGGGATCATCGCTTGTGAGCAACCGGCAGGCAATCGCTGCAGGGTTATGCGGGTGGTTTGGGTGAGGAAGAGACAGATGCCAGGAATAAAAAAACGCCGGGCACTTGGAATAGTGGCCGGCGTTTGATGTATGGCGTCCCCAGGGGGGTTCGAACCCCCGTTACCGCCGTGAAAGGGCGGTGTCCTAGGCCTCTAGACGATGGGGACTGAGACATATGACCGAATAATTGGTGGAGCCAGGCGGGATCGAACCGCCGACCTCAACACTGCCAGTGTTGCGCTCTCCCAATTGAGCTATGGCCCCCTCAGTTAAGAAACGCTATTATACAATGGTATTTTCTTTTGTCTAGTCCTGGCATTTATTTTTTATGTAATCGATGGCGCGCACGATTCTCTGCAGCGTTTTTTCCCTGCCCAGCAGCGCCAAAGTGATATCTATCGCCGGTGAAACTGCCGTCCCGGTGATCGCCACGCGCAGAGGCTGGGCCACCTTGCCCAGTTTCAACTGCAGGGATTCCGCAGTCTCGATGATGACCTGGTGCAGAGCCTCGGCCTGCCAATCCGGCAATGCCGTGAATTGCTCCAAGACTTTCTGCAGAACCTGTTCGGTCCCCGGCTTGAAATTCTTTCTTGCCGCCTTCTGCTCGTATTCGGCAAAGTCCCTGTAGAAATAGACGCTTTGCTCCGCCATTTCCACCAGTGTCTTGCAGCGTTCACGCTGCAGTTCGACGATTTCCGCCAATTCAGGACCACATCCCGGATCGATATTCAGATTGCCCATGTGCCAGCTCAAGTGATGTGCGACATGGGAGGGATCACTGCTCATGATATATTGATGATTCAACCACAACAGCTTTTCCGGATTGAAGGTGGATGCGGAAACATTGATGTCCTGCAGATCGAACAGGGCAATCATTTCATCCAGGGAAAAAATTTCCTGGTCGCCATGGGACCAGCCCAGGCGCACCAGATAATTGAGCAGCGCCTCGGGCAGGAAGCCGTCGGCACGATACTGCATGATGCCGACCGCGCCATGCCGCTTCGACAGCCTTGCCCCATCGGCACCGAGTATCATCGGCACATGCGCATATTTCGGCGGCTCGGCACCCAGGGCCTTGAGGATATTGATCTGCCGGGGCGTGTTGTTGATATGATCGTCGCCGCGGATGACATGATTCACCCCCATGTCCAGATCATCGACGACCACGGTCAGATTGTAGGTGGGCGAGCCATCGGAGCGGGCGATGATCAAATCGTCCAGTTCCTCGTTGCTGACCACGATCCTGCCCTTCACCAGATCGTCGATAACCACCTGCCCGGCAACGGGATTGCGGAAACGAATGACCGGCTCCACACCCTCCCGGACAGCACTGCCATCCCGGCAGCGGCCGTTGTAGCGGGGTTTTTCCTTGCGCGCCATCTGTTCGTTGCGCAGCTGTTCCAGTTCTTCCCTGGAGCAATAGCAGTAATAGGCATCCCCCTGCTCCAGCAGCTGCTCGATCACCTGCCGGTAGCGCTCGAAGCGATGCGTCTGATAAAAAGGTCCTGCATCGTATTCCAGCCCCAGCCAGGTCATGCCTTCCAGTATGGCGTTGATGGATTCCTGCGTGGATCTTTCTAGATCCGTGTCTTCGATGCGCAGGATGAATTTACCGCCGTGTTTTCGCGCATACAGCCAGGAAAACAGTGCAGTTCGCGCGCCGCCTATATGCAGGTATCCGGTTGGGCTGGGTGCAAAGCGAGTAATTATGGTCATGGAATGCTTATTTCCTGGTCAGAATTTCCAGTGCATATTCCAGTGGAATCTGCTTGGATGCCTTCAGACGGGTTGCCTTGTAGCCGCCCAGAATCGCCTTGGCGGTGCCGTTGCCCTGATCTGCCGCCTTTCTATACCATTGATCCGCCGTGCTGGTGCTCAGTGATACGCCCACGCCGCTGTCATACAGTGCTGCCATGAAGATTTCCGCTTCGACCAGTCCCTGCTGCGCCGCCTTCAGTATCCATTCGGCTGCCAGTCGATCGTTTTGCTGTACGCCATCGAGCAGATGACTGACTTGCTTGAATTTGGCCTTGGTCTTGTATCTGGCATTGGGCGGGAGTTGATAACCGTCCCCCAGATAATAGATTGCCCCAAGCTTGGCCTGGGCGAGGCTGCTGCCTTTTTCCGCCAGCTGCTGGATTTCGGAAAAATTTTGCTGTTCTGCCGCAACACTTTGAAAAGAGAGAAATATCAGCAAAACAACAGGTAAAATACGAAAAATCTTTGGCATCGGTCTGTCCTCCAGCGGGTAAGTTTTGAATCGAGGTGGCGCATATTATTCCATGCCGGGCGTGAATATTAAATTAATGTGTGAAAAAAAAATAAAAATGTTAATATACCGCCTTAATTTAATACACTTAATTAGGCATAATTAAGCTGCTATCCGGTGTCGTTATCTCAATCTAGTTAAAAAAAGGAAACAAGAATGAAAAGAGCACTAAAAATTACCGCATCAATTGCCGGGTTGGGCTTGGTTCTTTCGGGTTGTGCGACACAATCCGTCAGCTCCTTCCAGCCCTTCCAGGCAGAAGACCTGAACACCGCCGTCAAATCCGGCCTGCTGGTCCAGAAAACCGACAACCTGTATGTCATCGTCGATTCCTCTTCATCTATGAGTGCAGAATATCAGGGCGAAGGCTACCCTTCCGGCCAGACCAAACTCTCCGTGGAGAAGGAAGTCCTGAACCGACTGAACCAGAGCATCCCCGACATTCAATTGAATACCGCGATTCGCTCCTTCGGTTTCGGTCCCTGCCTGGATTGGGGCTCGACCAAACTGAACAAGAGCTTAGGCGCTCATTCCAAGGCCGACTTCAATTCCGGCATCAGCTCACTAGAATGCTCCAGCGGCGGCTCGCCGATCAACGCCGCGCTGAATGCCGCCAAGGAAGATCTGGCCGCCAGTTCCGGTAACATCTCGATCCTCATCCTGAGTGACGGGCATAACCTGGATGCCTCGCCGGTTTCCGCAGCCAAGGCCCTGGAAGATCAATATGGCAGCAAGCTCTGCATCTACTCTGTCTGGGTCGGCAACGGGAAGGAATCAGGCGGTCGTTTCACGCTGCAGCAGCTTTCCGATATCGCCGGTTGCGGCTATGCGACCAGCGCCAAGGCAGTCGCATCGGCTACCGGCATGTCCGACCTGGTCGAAGGCATGATCTTCGATCGCGCCGAAATCACGGCGGAACCTGATTCCGATGGCGATGGCGTACCGGACAGCATCGATAAATGCCCCAATACACCGAAAGGCGCCAAGGTCGACGAGACCGGCTGCTGGATCTACCATGGCGTGTTCTTCGATTTCAACAAGGCGACCATCAAGCCCGAATTCCAGCCATTGTTCGATAATGCCCTGGAGGTGCTGGAACTCAACCCGGATCTGGTCGTGGAAGTCATCGGTCATACCGACAGCATCGGACCTGCCGCCTACAACCAGAAACTGTCGGTGCGCAGAGCACAGGCCGTCAAGGACTACCTGGTCAAGCATGGCGTCGATCCCAAGCGCCTGATCGTCAAAGGCAAGGGCGAGTCTGAACCGGCACGCAGCAACGATACGGAAGCTGGCCGCGCCTTCAACCGCAGGGTCGAATTCAAAAGACCATCCGGTAATTGATCGGCCCATGCGTTTGTAACTGACGCGTCAAAATGAAAAGGGAGGATTTATCCTCCCTTTTTTTTGCCCGGAATTCCTGCCGGCGAGCCTGCAGATAAACAAATGCTCCCACCAGTCAATGTCCTGCACTGATCAGAATGCCAAAACTTCCTATCCGCCTGATTTCCGGATGCAACCTGCGGAATCCGGGCAACCCATTAAGACGACCCTGGCCCGTCCGCTAAAGCGGTTGGTAGTCTGGGATTTGATGGTGGGGTCCGTGCAGTCCGGAATGAACCACCAGTGCACAGCGGGCAGCTGATCTTAGCAGCATCGATTTCGAGAATGAATTGTTGTGCGGACTCGCGCCATTCCTGGACCTGAACGCTCTGACTGTCAACCGTTCAGATAAAAAACACCGGAATGCAGGCGGGATTGTCATCGGGGGGGGGCCGGGGACTCCTGCTCACCGGGTTCGATCAACATCCTGGACAAATCTCCGTTTTCCGACAACGGCGCCGTGGGTTCTTGCGTGGCGCATTTCTCCATCAAGGAAAGCAGCCGGTCAGCGTAGGACTGGCGTTGCTCCCTATATCCGGCAATCACCCGGCATGTTTCCGCATCGATCATGGCAATCCCGGTCGCCAGACCCTTTTTCAGTCCCTGCAGCGCCACTTTTTCCATCGACGGCCTGACCTGACGGTTGATCAGAAAAGGCAGCAGCCAGGAAATCAGGATCAGCAGGATGCTATGCACGGCAAAATTGACCCCCAGATAGGATTTTTCCATCAAATTACTGTGGTAGTAGCCATCCAGGACCTGATAGGCTACCCATCCTGTCGCCAGCAGCGGCAAGAATGTCATGCAAAAGCCGCTCAGTTTCAACAATACCCGCTGCAGTTTGTTCCCCGGGTTGGCCAGTGCCTGTCGAACGGCGAGCTGCAACTGGTTGTGGATGATTTTTGCGGCCTTGCCGCGCAGCGGCGACAGGCTTGTTCTCAAGGGCGCGACCGGCAGCTGGTATTGATCGGCTGCCAGCACGACTTCATCCAGGGCATCCTCGAAACGGCTTTGCGCCCATTCATCCCAGATGTTGTGTCTGACGGGCCGCAATTCCGACTCCAGCTCGGCGGCGTCTTTCTCCTTGAACAGCCCTTCCAGCAAATGGCTTTCCTTGTCGGTATAGACGGCAGCCATTCTTTGCAGGGGCCACGCGAGCCCCTTTTGCAACGAGCCGCTGACTTCCTGCCAGCCCTCCTCCCAGGTATTCCGCAATTTTTCATAACCGGCATCCTCTCCCAGCGCTTTCAGGCAGCTGGCGAGCTTTTTCTGCAGCTCTTTCTTGCGCAGCTGCATGCCGCGCAGTTCCAGTTGTTCGATGGTATGCGAATTAGCCAGCGCCTGTATGGTTTCATAGAGATGCTGGAATTCATCGCCATTGCTGCCGGCATCGTTTTCCTCGGCAGCACACACGGTACGCATGACGATGGGATCGTCGAAGCCGGCCTTTCCCAGTTGCAGCAGGAAATCATCGTACTGCGCAGGCTCACCCTTGTCCCACTGGTTCAGGACAAACAACCAGGCATGTCGCCCACCTTCGGCCAGCAGCAGACGCCAGGCCTTGTTGTCTTTGTAGCGTTCCGGACTGACCACATAGATCAACACATCGATATGCGGCAGCCATTGCAATACCAGCTGCTTGTTCTGCTCTTCGGTACTGTCCATATCGGGCATATCGATCCAGATGACATGGCTGTTCCGGTCATCATCGTGCCGGGCCATTTTGATTTTATCGAGGGGCAGATCTTCCGGCAGTTCATTCAGGGAAACACTGCGGTGATGATACAGCGTTACCTCCCGGGATGTCGGCCGCTCGACGCCGGTCCTGGCAATGGGCCTGCCTGCCAGGCGGTTGATCAGGGTGCTCTTGCCTACCCCTGTGCCGCCGAAAAACGCCACCACCAGGGGTCTCACGCCGGCGGTGAACAGGGAATCCGGCGTTCTGGAATCGAAACTTTGCAGCGCCTGATAGTGCTTTTCGCTGATCCAGCCATCCTGCAGGGCCTGTTCAGCCCATTCCCGGGCTTGTTCAATCAGGTCAGAGCATTCGTAATCCATGTTTTTTTTCTGTTTTTAACTGTTGTTCCGCGTCATGCAGCAACTGCGGAGAAATATTGAAGGAAAGGTGCCGGTCGAGCATTTTCGGAAAGGTCAGCAGAGCGGCCTGCAGAGGATCGAGGAACAGGGTGTGTTTCACGGTGTGCAGTTGCTTGAGCTTCATTTCCGCCTCCACCCGTTTCATGTAGCCGCCTATGGCGCTTTCGGCCAGCA
>JANEMG010000095.1 GCA_024511045.1 Gammaproteobacteria bacterium
TGACTGGACGCGACTTTTCGTATGCCTACTTTGTTTCTCCTCTGCGCTATCGCACGCCGGATAAACAGTGCGGCCCTGGTCGCTACCGGGGACTAACCGCCTTCGCTTCGCTCTCCATGGCAGTCAGCGCCGGTTATGGTCGATCATCACCTCCGGGTGGCTGGCATCCACCTCGCGGTTGGCAAAGAACAGCGGGAAATGATCATCCAGCATATCCAGATAGTAGGTCACCGCCTGCAGTTGACAGTTGCCCGACTTCTCACAGGAGGGGCAAAAATGATTGCCTTCCACGAACAGCATCTGCGTGATCATGCGCCGCTCTTCGCGCAATTCATCGGTTTCGTTCAGGACTTCCTGCCCTTCCGCTGCCGGAAACGTACAGGCCGAACAGTTCCGGCCATTAACCTTGACCGTACACAATTTGCAGCTGCCGTGCGGGGTAAAATCCGGATGATGGCACAGATGTGGAATATAGACGCCTGCCGCGGCGGCCGCTTCCATGATCGTCTGTCCCTCGACAAACTCAACCGGCTTGCCATCGATACTGATAGTCTTGCTCATCACTCCCCTCCTTGCGCCAAATGGGCTGCGGGATCGTTGCGCCGGGCCAGTTTCCTGGCGGTTTCCAGTGAACCATCCAGATCGAAGCCCGGTTCGAAGCTGATGTCTTTCAACTGGCTTTGGTATAATTCCGGGTAGCGTTCCAGCGTGGTCAAAATGGGATTGACCGCCGTCTGACCCAGCCCGCAATGGCTGGTGTTTTTTATCAGGCGACTCAGTTTTTCCAGTTCCACCAGGTCGCCGGCAGAACCATGTCCCTGGCGGATCTTGTCGAATTGCTTCTTCAGCAGCGCGGTGCCGACCCGGCACGGCGTACAGAAACCGCAGCTCTCATGGGCGAAAAAATCGGTGAAATTCTGCACGATGTCCAGAACATTGCGGGAGTTGTCAAAGATGATGAAAGACCCGCCCGTGGCCAGATCCTCGAAGGCCAGCCTGCGCTCCAGTTCCGCATTGCCGATAAAGGTACCGGAAGGCCCGCCGATCTGTACGCCAAACACATCGTCGGCGCCGCAGTCGCCGAGAATCTCGGCGATACTGACGCCGAAGTCGTATTCATAGATGCCTGGCTGGCGGCAGTCGCCGCTGATGCTGAGTATCTTGCTGCCCCTGGACTGGCTGGTGCCCCGGGCGGCAAACCAGTCGCCGCCATGCACGGCAATCTTCGCCGCCGCGACAAATGTCTCGACATTGTTGACCACCGTCGGCTTGCCCAGGTAGCCCTGAGAAACCGGATAGGGCGATCGGTTCCGGGGTATGCCGCGCCTGCCTTCCAGGGATTCGATCAGGGCCGATTCCTCGCCGCAGATATAGGCGCCGGCCCCCAGATGGATCTCGATATCGAAATTGAAATCCTGGCCGCCGATATTGGCGCCCAGCAGGCCGGACTGGCGGCGCTGCTGCAAGACCTGCTGCAGCTGTTCATACAGATACTGGTATTCGCCGCGTAAATACAGGAACCCCTTTCCGGCACCGATGATCGCCGCACACAGGGTCATGCCCTCGAACATCTCGTGGGCATAGGAATTCAGCAATACCCGATCCTTGAAGGTACCCGGTTCACCCTCGTCGGCGTTGCACACCACATAACGTTCAGGCTCCTGCTCCTGTTTCGCGAAACGCCATTTCATGGCCGTTTTGAAGCCGGCGCCCCCACGGCCACGCAAACCGGCGTTTTCCAGCTCCTGCAAGGTCTCATCCAGGCCCCTGGCAAAGGCCGACTGCAATGCCTCGCCTTTGCCAATCGAGTCATTCAGCAGCAACCCTGACCTGTGAATATTGTCCCGGACCTGAAAGAAATCCGCCGGCCATTCCGTCACAGGCACCCTTCGTGTCATCAAGTCGACGAGCACATCGACCTTCCCCGTATCCAGGCTGGTCAGCACCTGACCATTGACCAGCCCGGCAGGCCCCTGGTCGCACATTCCTGTGCAGGAGGTATTGTCGAGACTGACCAGGCCATCCTTGCGGGTCGTACCGACTTCCACCTGCAGCTTGCCGGCAAGATAATCCATCAACTGCTGCTTGCCCAGCATTTGGTCGGTGATGGAATCACTGATCAGGATTTCATATTCCCCCTGCGGCCGGGTATGCAGAAAAGTATAGAATTCGACGACACTGATCACCTGTGTTCGCGGGATATGCAGCTTCTCGGCCAGCAGTTCGAGCAATCCCTGGGAACATGATGCCAGCGGGCCTGGACTTTTCTCAGGATTTGCAGCAGCTCGATTGCCCTGCAGCCGTGCTCCTCAACCAGTGTTTCAACGAATTGTTTCATGTCATCCCTCTGTTACTCGAATTGATATCGGAAAAACAGCCCGTATCGACAGACTGTTTTTCCTGATATAGTTATCGTCCATTGTCAGCCAATGGGCCTGGCTGTTTGCCATGTTCGATGAATCAGACATTGCCGATACAGCACTGCATCGGGTTGGCGCACGTCATTCAGGGTATAACTGAATCATCCTGGCGGTTCCTGTCACGCGGTGACGGGGCACTGGAAAATCTGGAAACACATTGGCGACTTTCCGCAACGGTAAAAAAGCCTGTACGGCTCTTTTCGACATAGCCTTCCAGACGGCGATTGAATAAGGATAGTCTGTACAGATGACAGCTTGATTACAGGATATTGTGGGGACTTCCTCCTTGACTGGAATCAACAATATAATCATATTGCAATATAGCAAAAAAATCGACTCCTTTCTGCCTTTTTCCGGCCACTATCGATGTCACAGTTCAAACCGGTTCTCGCTTACCCCAATCGTGCCAGCGCCTATTTTCTCGGCAGGATTGCCATACAGAAAAAAATCCTCGCCCAGGTGCACGCCGTGCTGCCGGAAAAACTGGCCGACCGGGTACCCGCCTGCGTCGTGGCAAAGAGAAAACTGCTGATTTACACGGAATCTGCGGCCTGGGCTTCCAAAATACGTTTCTACAGCCGGGCCATACAAAACGCGGTCAATAACAAGACAGACGCGTCGATCGACATGATACAGATAAGATTGCTCATGCCGTTGCAGACTGCCTCCTCGTCGCAGCAAAAGCCGGTCAGGATACCATCTGCCAAAATCATCGACGCCCTGCAGCACAGTGCCGCCGACAGGCCGCTGGACCGGTTGTCCGATGCCTTGCTGAACCTCGGCACCACACTGAAACGACTTTCCGGGCGGAACTGAATCCATGGCTGCAATCTCCGGGCTGGACTTTAACGCCCCTGTGCAGCACTGATTTTTTTATTGAAAAACGGCTGCTTTATTAACCACTGTTGCCGGCTGAGCGCATAAAGGATATCGGGGCATCCTCTTCATTTTCGAAGCTCACCATTTCCCAGGCAGTCTGATCGGCCAACAGTGTCCGCAGCAGCTTGTTGTTCAAGGCATGGCCGGACTTGTAGCCTTCGAATTCACCGATCAGGCTGTGTCCCAGCAGATAGAGATCACCGATGGCATCGAGAATCTTGTGCTTGACGAATTCATCGGCATAGCGCAGACCGTCTTCATTGATGATCTTGTCATCGTCGACGACAATGGCATTGTCCAGACTGCCCCCCAGGGCAAGATTGTTTTCCCTGAGAAATTCGATATCCTTCAGGAAGCCGAAGGTACGCGCCCTGCTCACTTCCTTGACGAAGGACGTCGAGGAAAAATCCATCGTCGATGTCTTCAGATGTTCCTTGAAGGCCGGATGCTTGAAGTCGATCGTGAAAGTCACCTTGAAGCCATTGAAGGGCCTGAAGGCTGCCCACTTGTCACCATCATCATCGACTACTTTTACCTCCTTCCTGATCTTGATGTATTTTTTGGGCCGATCCTGCTCCTTGACCCCGGCTGACTGCAGCAGAAACACAAAGGGGCCGGCACTGCCATCCATGATCGGCACTTCGGCGGCGCTGACATCGATCAGGGCATTGTCGATGCCCAGTCCTGCCAGGGCCGACAGCAAATGCTCGACCGTGGAGATTTTCACGCCATCCTGGACCAGCGTCGTGGAAAGCGTCGTCTCCCCAACATTTTCCGGTGTCGCGGCAATGCTGACCGGCTCCTCCAGATCCACACGGCGAAACTGGATGCCGGTATCGGGCAAGGCGGGCCGCAGCGTCAGATAAATCTTGTCCCCGGTATGCAGCCCTACCCCGGTTGCCCTGATCACGTTGTTCAGTGTCCTCTGTTTAATCATAAATCGCTTCAGAGTAATAATCGAAAAAGTTTACGATCATAACATATCAGGGCACCCCGGGCATGACCGCATTATCCATGCGCCAGACAAGCCATTGATACAGCAGCGAAAAACCATCAGCCATCGACAGATCAATCCGCCTGGCGGCGCAGAAACGCCGGGATATCCAGATAATCCAGGTCGGCGGCATCCCGTTTCGGCTGTGCGCCAAAACGTGTTTCCCGCGGTTCGATCCTGTTCTGACGCATCACTGCCGGCTTTTCCAGCTCCTTGTAATTGACCTCGCCCACCGCAGCCTTGCGCACCAACTGAATCGTGGAGTTTGATGACTGCGCCGCGTCCCCCATGCCGGTTGCGACCACGGTCACCTTGATTTCATCTTCCAGATCGGGATCGATGGCCGTGCCAATTTTGATGATCGCATCTTCCGACGCAAATTCATGGACGATATTGCCCACCTCATCGAATTCAGCAATACCCAGATCTGCGGCGGCGGTGATGTTGACCAAGATACCGTGCGCCCCCTGCAGGTTGATATCTTCCAGCAGCGGGCAGGCGATGGCCTTTTCCGCGGCTTCCCGGGCACGATTTTCTCCGCTCGACGAACCACTACCCATGATTGCCACGCCCATATCCGACATGACCGTCCTGACGTCGGCAAAATCGACGTTGATCAAGCCGGGATGCACGATCAATTCGGTGATGCCCTGCACTGCATCCAGCAGTACATCGTTGGCCGCATTGAAGGCGTTGACCAAGGAAATATTGTTGCCCAGCACCGGCAGCAGTTTCTGGTTGGGAATCGTGATCAACGAATCGACATGCTTTTCCAGTTCCTTGATTCCCAATTCGGCGACCTGCTGCTTCTTTTTGCCTTCGAACTGAAAAGGCTTGGTGACCACCGCCACCGTCAAAATGCCCATTTCCCGGGCAATTTCGGCAATCACCGGAATGGCTCCGGTTCCCGTACCGCCGCCCATTCCGGCAGTCAGGAAAACCATGTCCGCTCCTTCGACGATTTCCCGCAGACGCTCTCTGTCTTCCAGTGCCGCCTGCTTGCCGATTTCGGGATTAGTGCCCGCACCGAGACCCTTGGTCAATTCCGATCCAAGCTGTACGACGGTATTGACCTGTAATTTCCGCAATGCCTGGGCATCGGTATTGGCGCAGATGAATTCCACACCATCGATACCGCAATCGACCATATGATTGACCGCGTTGCCGCCGCCACCGCCGACACCGATCACCTTGATAATTGCATTTTGGCTGTACATATCCATCAGTTCATATTTCATTTTTCTACCTTCATGTTTACATCTGATTTTCAATAATTCCCCAGAAACCAACTTTTCATTCGCGCTATCAACCCCCGCTCCGAATCCCCCTGAAACATTTCCTTTTTTTCTTCATGCTCCTTCCCATACAACAACAATCCCACAGCCGTCGAATAAATGGGATTCTGCACGACATCGGTCAATCCCGTGACATGCTGCGGCAGACCCATTCTCACCGGCATGTGAAAAATCTCTTCGGCCAGATCCATCAACCCCATCACCTTGGAGCTGCCCCCTGTCAAGACGATACCCGCGGCAATCAATTCCTCATAGCCGCTGCGGCGCAGTTCCGCCTGCACCAGCAGCATCAACTCCTCGTAACGGGGTTCGATGATTTCCGCGAGATTCTGCCTGGATATCTGCCGCGGCGGGCGGTCGCCAATGCTCGGCACCTCGATGGATTCATCCGCCCTGGCCAGCTGGGTCAGGGCACAGGCATACTTGCACTTGATTTCCTCGGCGTTCAGCGTCGGTGTGCGCAGGGCCACGGCAATATCGTTGGTCACCTGGTCCCCGGCAATGGGAATCACCGCCGTATGCTTGATCGCCCCATCGCAAAAAATTGCGATATCGGTCGTACCACCGCCGATATCGATCAGGCACACGCCCAGTTCTTTTTCATCGTCGCTCAACACCGAGGAACAGGAGGCCAGCTGCTCCAGCACGATGTCGTCGACCTCCAGACCGCAGCGGCGGATGCATTTGATGATGTTCTGCGCCGCACTGACACTGCCGGTCACCATATGCACCTTGGATTCCAGGCGAATGCCGGACATGCCGATGGGCTCCTTGATGCCTTCCTGCTGATCGATGACAAATTCCTGGGGAAGAATATGCAGAATCTTCTGATCGGCAGGAATGGCGACCGCCCGTGCGGAATCGATCACCCGGTCTATGTCGTATTGCGTGACTTCCTTGTCCTTGATCGCCACGATGCCATGGGAATTCAGACTTTTGATATGGCTGCCGGCAATCCCGGCATACACCGACTGGATCTGGCAGCCCGCCATCAATTCCGCCTCCTCGACGGCGCGGCGAATGGACAGCACTGTGGATTCCAGGTTCACCACCACCCCCTTTTTCAGTCCCCTGGAGGGCGTGGACCCGATACCGATGACTTCGATATCGCCGTCGATGGTCGCTTCGCCAACGATTGCCGCGACCTTCGATGTTCCGATATCGAGCCCGACGATTAGATTGCGATCTGTTTTCTTCCCCATTTTCTGACTCTCAATGTTTTTCCCGACAAACCATCAGGTTTTGTGTTGTAGTTTTCCAGCATCGCCCCAATCCGGCGCCATGCCCTCCTTCCATGCCAGGGCAAAGCCATTGGGATAACGCATGTCGACCCTGGCAATCGCGGCTATTGTTTCCTGCCCCAGTACCGGCAAGGCCTGCAGCAAGAGCTGAAACTTTTCCTGCGGCGCCATTCTGCCCAGCTTGATGTGCATACCATTATCCAGCGTCAACTGCCAGGAACGCCTCTCGCTCACTGTAAAGGCGGCCAGCGACAGGGCATGACCCGCCAATGCCTCGCGCATCTGCCGCAGGATTCCCAGCAGTCGCCGTTCACTTCCCGCCGGCCCCGACAGCAAAGGCAAATCCATGAAGGCATCGATATTCTTCGGCCTGAACAATTCCCCTCTCGGATTCATCAGGCTGTCATCCCCCCAGCGTACCACCGCTTCCTGTTCAAAAATCCGGATATCGATGGCGTCGGGCCATACCCGTTTCACGACCACGCTATCCACCCAGGGCAAGGCCAATGCGGCGTCATGAATCCTGCCCACATCGGCGGAAAAATAATCCGTCACCACCAGCGGCCGCAGAACCTTCTGCACCTGATCCTTGCCAAGATACTGAAAAACACCTGCAATCCTGACATAGCGAATCGGCATGGCCTCCCTGATCCGGGTTCCCCCCCATTGCCAGATCCAGCCGAGAAGGAACGCCATCACCGCCAACAACAGCAGAGTCCCCCAATAACGCTGCATGACCTTCATTCCTCAAACAACGCTGGTTTCCAGTATCCGCCAGACCAGCTCCTCAAATTCCATTCCCGCCGCCTTGGCCGCCATCGGCACCAGGCTGTGGTCGGTCATTCCTGGCACGGTATTGACTTCGATCAACTGCATCCGGCCCTGGTCATCGATAAAACAGTCGACTCTGGCCCAACCCTCTACCGCCAGCCCCCGGCAGGCATCCAGGGCCAGTTCCTGCAGGCTTTTTTCCTGTTCTTCAGGCAATCCGCAGGGGCAGTGATACTGCGTCGTCGCTGCATGGTATTTGGCCTCGTAATCGTAAAATTCCCGCGGCGTCTCCAGCCTGATCACCGGCAATGCCTGTCCGTC
>JANEMG010000422.1 GCA_024511045.1 Gammaproteobacteria bacterium
AGCAGGATGCAGCAATCAGCGTATAGAACAAGCTCTAACGGGCAGTATGAACAAAATAGCAACTTTATTTCACCCGAAAATATACGGTGGAACAATGTTGCTTACTCTAAACTCTAGAAACTCGTTATCATGGCTGTCAGTGTTCAAATCCAAGCGCTCTTGAGTATGGGTAACTATTCACCCATGGTAAATAAGCCCCTATGGGTGGCCTGTGGAGGAAGTGTCTTTGGCAGGGATGCCAAAGTCAAGCCTACAGGGACGTATTCATGGCGTCTTCCGGAACAGATCACCCATAGGAGCCCGAGTAGTCACCCTGAGTCATTGCTTATGCTACCGCCGAAACATCCAGGAATGTCTTGATCTTCACACTGAACAAAGGCTGCAGGATTCGGTCACACTAGGCGAGCAATACCGGATAAGAGAGGAAAAAAATCATGTCAACAAACAAGCCGACTTCTCAATACGGCTCCGACCCGGGAATTTTGTCGACACTCCGCTATGATCTTCCCGCCGGCGTGGTGGTGTTCCTGGTGGCCGTTCCGCTTTGCCTGGGCATCGCGATGGCATCCGGGGCGCCGTTGTTCGCCGGACTGATTGCCGGCATCATGGGGGGGGTTCTGGTCCCCCTGGTGAGCCGCTCCGCCCTGGGCGTCAGTGGTCCGGCCGCAGGTCTTGCGGTCATCGTGATGACCGCCATACAGGATCTTGGTTTCGAGGCTTTTCTGCTGGCTTTGGTCTTGGCCGGTATCTTTCAGGCCGCCATGGCTTTCATTAAAGCCGGGATCATCGCCTATTTTTTCCCTTCCTCCGTGATCACCGGCATGCTCTCCGGCATCGGCATCATCATTTTCATCAAGCAGATCCCTCATGCCGTGGGCTACGATCGCGACTACGAGGGCGATATCGCCTTTCTGCAGGCGGATCATTACACCACCTTTTCCGAATTGACGCACATGCTGGGCTTCATCAGTCCGGGCGCGATGTTCATCGCGGCGGTATCGCTGGCCATACTGATCCTGTGGGAACTGCCGGTAATCAAAAGGCAGCGCATCCTGCAGCTGCTGCCCGGCTCATTGATTGCGGTGCTTGCCGGCATCGGCATCAATCTGGCGCTGCGGGCCTGGCAACCCGGACTGGCGCTGGGTGCGAAGCATCTGGTCAACATTCCGGTGGCCCACAGCGGTGAAGAATTACTGCAGCAGTTCACCCTGCCCGATTTTTCCCAGATCAGCAATCCCGAAATTTATCTGGTCGCGCTGGCCATTGCGGTGATCGCCAGCCTGGAAACCCTGCTCTGCGTCGAAGCCACCGACAAACTGGATCCCGAGAAGCGGGTGACGCCAGCCAACCGGGAACTGATCGCGCAGGGGCTGGCCAACAGCGCGTCGGGGCTGCTCGGCGGACTGCCGGTGACTCAGGTGATCGTGCGCAGCTCCGCCAATATTCAGGCCGGCGCAAAAACAAAAGCTGCCGCATTCATCCACGGTCTGCTGCTGCTGATCACGGTCTTTCTGATCCCCGAGTTTCTCAACCTGATCCCGTTGGCCAGCCTGGCGGCGATTCTGCTCGTGGTCGGCTACAAATTGTCCAGGCCGGAAGTGTTCAAAAAAATGTACCACACCGGCATGTACCATTTCATCCCTTTCCTGGCCACCATTGTCGGACTGATTTTCACCAACCTGCTGATCGGCATCGGCATCGGCCTGTTGATCGCGCTGCTGTGCGTGCTGCTCGAGAACTACAAAAACGCCGGCTACTACCACGAGGTGCATAAGGACAAAACTACCATCATCCGGCTGTCGGAAAACGTCTCCTTCCTGAACAAGGCGAACATCCTGCAGATGCTGGACCGCCTGCCCGATCATTCCAGGGTAGTGATCGATGCCTCGGACACACGCTATATCGATTATGACGTCTACGAGATCATCATAAACTTCATGGCCGAGGCGAAACGCAAGAATATCGAGCTCGAGATCGTCAATCTCAAGGGTTACGGCACCCTGGCTCCGCCGGCAGGGCATCGCGAGACAGCATCGAAAACCAAATCACCCGATGATGCGTGGACGCCGCAGCGGAAAACCACTGACAAGGAGCCGGCAACGTCATGAGAACATTGGACAGGGAACTGCAGCAGACATTGAGTCCCACCGAGGCACTGCATATCCTGCAGGAAGGCAACCGGCGTTTCGTCAACAACCTGAAGGCCAACCGGGATCTGCTGCAGCAGGTCAACGC
>JANEMG010000096.1:0-255 GCA_024511045.1 Gammaproteobacteria bacterium
TTACGACATCCAAAAAACTACTGTTGATAATGATTTCAATACTGCGACCAAGCCTTCCAGACCCAGTTTGTAATAATCTGTCGTTGTGTGCTCGATAATTTTTTTGTCATGTACAGAGAATTAAGAGGTAAATGCAAAACTCGAAAAACCAGTGAATTTTTTGGCTAACTAGCGCCAAAACAAGGGGATAAGGAGGGGCGTGTCTGGTGCCTATTTGTTATGATAGGCGCTCCAAAACTCAATAAAATCCAACGC
>JANEMG010000096.1:265-7863 GCA_024511045.1 Gammaproteobacteria bacterium
TACGACATCCAAAAAACTACTGTTGATAATGATTTCAATACTGCGACCAAGCCTTCCAGACCCAGTTTGTAATAATCTGTCGTTGTGTGCTCGATAATTTTTTTGTCATGTACAGAGATCCCAGGTTTTAATCGGCAGGTTCTGAAAACCGACCGAGCCATCGGTGAGATGGATGTCGCTGAGACAGACGCACATGCGGTTGGGGCGTTCCTCGTCCGGGCGGTCGTCGATCAGTTCCAGATACTGCTGCGGCGTTGCGGCGGAACCCGTCAGCCGGGACAGCCATTGAGCGGTACGTTGATACAGGCTTGCTTGAGATCGTTCGGATGGCATTTGTCTTCCTTATCAATCTGGGAGGGGCGTCTTCACAATATGATCACATGCTACAGTGCAGCGACAAGCTTTGTCCATAGCACGGCATATATTGCCGGGCTATGATATTGGCTGAAGCTGTTGGACTCCGGTTTTCTTCGATAATGGCTGGCGCCGATGTGTCAGGCCCGACTGCAGGTCCAGACATCGACACGGACGACGCCGGCACGTTTCAGGGTTCTGGCCAGTTCATGGGTCGTGCTGCCGGTGGTCATGACGTCGTCCAGGATGGCGGCATGCCTTGCTGACAATGGGCGGCGCATGGCAAAGGCGCCGGTCATGTTGGCGCGGCGTTGTCTGGCGTTCAAGCCGGTCTGGTGCCGGGTGTTTCTTTGTCTGTGGCAGGATTGGATGTCCAGTGGAGCCTGCAGTTGCCGGGCGACGATCCTGGCGATTTCTAAGGCCTGGTTGAAGCCGCGCTGACGGTAGCGGCCGGGATGCAGGGGTACCGGAATGATCAGGTCCGGTATCTCCGCCGTGTCCCGCAGATAATCGGCCAGCAGAGTTCCCAGAATGCGGGCGTGGTGAAAGCGACCATGGAATTTCAGCATGGCGATCAGGTGGCGCATGGCGCCATGGTGGAGGTAGGGCGCAAAAGTCTGGTCGAAGGCCGGCGGCCTGGCCAGGCAGGAGCCGCATAAACCGGAATGCCGTGCTGTACCTGTGGCGAACGGGCTGGCGCATTGCCGGCAGCAGTCGGTGTTTCTCGGCAGGGTTTCCTGGCAGGGAAGACACAGGTCCCGGCCTGGCCGGCCGTGATTGCCGCACAGCAAACAGGTGGGCGGCAGCAGCTTATCCTGTATAATGTTCAGCCAGTTGTTTACCATATCACCGCCAACAGGTTGACAAGTGCCGGTGTTGCCCGGCGAAAAATGTCCCTACTCACAATGGAGATTAGCTGAATGTCTGCAGTCTTGACCGACAAAATGAACAGTAGCGCGGCACCGTCATAGATGCGTCATGACTGGCAACTGTCCGAGGTGCTGGCACTGTTTGCCAAGCCCTTCAACGACCTGGTCTTTCAGGCGCAAACGGTGCATCGGGAAAATTTCGATGCCAACGAGATCCAGGTCAGCAGCCTGCTGAGCATCAAGACCGGGTCCTGTTCCGAGGATTGCGCCTATTGCCCGCAGAGCGCACGCTACGATGCCGATCTGCATCCGGAAGCCCTGCTGCCGGTCGGGGAGGTGGTGGAAGCGGCTAAACGTGCCCGGGAACAGGGCGCCTCACGTTTCTGCATGGGCGCGGCATGGCGCCAGCCCAAGGACCGGGACATCGAAAGGGTCGTGGAAATGGTCCGGGAGGTCAAGTCCCTGGGAATGGAAACCTGCGTCACGCTGGGCATGCTCACCAGTGAGCAGACCGAACGACTCAAGGAAGGCGGTCTGGACTATTACAACCACAACCTCGATACATCGGAAGACTATTACTCGGAAATCATCACCACCCGGACCTATCAGGACCGGCTGGATACCCTGCAGCGGGTCCGGGAGGCGGGCATCAATGTCTGCTGCGGCGGCATCGTCGGCATGGGCGAAAGCGATGCCGACCGGGCGAAGCTCCTGTTGGAACTGGCCAATCTGCCGAAACATCCGGAGAGCGTGCCGATCAACATGCTGGTGCAGGTTCAGGGGACGCCGCTGGACGGCGTCGAGGCACTGGATCCCATCGTTTTCGTGCGCACCATCGCCGTGGCCAGGATCCTGATGCCGACATCCCGGGTGCGGCTGTCCGCCGGACGCAGCGACATGAGCGATGAAATGCAGGCACTGTGCTTTCTGGCCGGGGCCAATTCCATTTTCTACGGCGAGAAACTGCTCACCACCGACAATCCCATGACCAGCAGCGACCGGGAGCTGTTCCATCGCCTGGGGCTGCATACCGGCGGCTCCTGCCATTGACCGGCGCGTTCGATCATTTGCAGGCGCAGCTTCAGCTTTTGCAGGAGCGGGGGCTGTATCGGCAACGCCGCGTCCTGGAATCTGCGCAGGGCGTCGAGGTGCGGATGGAGGGGCGCAGGCTGCTGAATTTCAGCAGCAACGACTACCTGGGTTTGGCAAATCATCCGCAGGTCGTCCAGGCGGCGATAAAAGGGATGCAACGTTATGGCGTCGGCAGTGGTTCGGCGCATCTGCTTTGCGGACACAGTCA
Organism: Gammaproteobacteria bacterium; assembly: GCA_024511045.1. Taxonomy (GTDB): domain Bacteria; phylum Pseudomonadota; class Gammaproteobacteria; order Methylococcales; family Methylomonadaceae; genus JANEMG01. The sequence goes on from JANEMG010000096.1 coordinate 2,789, forward strand.
TGCCCACCATGCCCTGGAAGAAGAATTGGCGGATTTCACCGGGCGGGACAGGGCGCTGCTGTTTTCCACCGGCTACATGGCCAACCTGGGCGTGATCACCGCCCTGCTGGGCAAGGGCGATGCGGTCTTCGAGGATCGCCTGAACCATGCATCCCTGCTGGATGGCGGACTGTATTCCGGTGCCAGGTTCAAGCGCTATCCTCACGGCGACAGTGAGGCATTGACAGTCAGTCTGGAGAAGACACCGGCTGAAAACCGGCTGATCGTCAGCGATGGCGTGTTCAGCATGGATGGTGATCTGGCGCCGCTGCCGGAGCTGGCAAGGGTCGCCGCAGGCAACCAGGCCTGGCTGATGGTCGACGACGCGCACGGTCTCGGGGTGCTGGGCGACAAGGGGAGCGGTAGCTGCGACCATTTCGGCCTGACCCAACGGGATGCGCCGGTGTTGATGGCAACCCTGGGCAAGGCCTTCGGAACCTTCGGCGCCTTCGTCGCCGGTTCTGAAGAGCTCATCGAGACGCTGATCCAGAAAGCCCGCACCTACATCTATACCACGGCCATGCCGGCGTCTCTGGCTGAAGCCGGCAGGATGGCGCTGCGCCTGGTGATGGCCGATGACTGGCGGCGGGACAGGCTGGCGGCATTGACGCAGCGTTTCACTGAAGGAGCCAGGCAGCTGGGATTGCAGCTGCCCGATTCCCGTTCCGCCATCCATGTGGTGGTTCTGGGCGATAGCCAGCGTGCCGTGTCCACCAGCGAGGCGCTGCTGCATCGAGGCATAGTGGTGGGCGCCATCCGGCCGCCCACGGTGCCAACTGGTACTGCCCGGCTGCGCATCACGTTTTCCGCTGAGCATCGGTTCGAACACGTGGACAGGCTGCTGGATGCGCTGGAGAAAATTCTACTATGAACAGGCTGTACACGGAGACCCATGGCAGCGGACGGCCGCTGGTGATGCTGCACGGCTGGGGCATGCATACCGGCATCTGGCGGGATTTTGCCAGGCGTCTGAGCAGCCATTACCGGGTCGTCTGCGTCGATCTGCCGGGGCATGGCCGCAGCCCGGGCGGTGACTTCAGTCTGGAATCTTGCGCCGAGGCATTGCTGGATACGCTGCCCGATGAACCGTGCTGCTGGCTGGGCTGGTCGCTGGGCGCCTCGCTGGCGCTGGCGGTTGCCCATCGGGAGCCGCAGAGGGTCGAGTCACTGGTTCTGCTGTCCGGCAATCCCCGTTTCACCGAGACAAAAGGCTGGCCGGGACTGCCGGAAGCGGCGCTGCAGCAGTTTGCCGATAACCTGGTAAGGGACCGGCAATGGACGTTGATCCGGTTTCTGTTCCAGCAGGTGCAGGGACTCCCGGACGCCGTGGATAAGCTGAAGGGGCTGAAAAGCCGCCTGGGAGAAAGCAGGCTGCCGGATCAGCAGGCGCTGTTTTCTGGTTTACAGATATTGTTCGAAAGCGACCAGCGGCGGACGCTGGAATCGCTGTCCTGTCCGGTTCTGGCCATCCTTGGCGGGCAGGATACGCTGGTGCCGGCGGCGGTGGGTGAAGCCATGCGGCAGCTGCAGCCGGCGCTGGCGGTGAAGATCATCGATGATGCCGGACATGTTTCCTTTCTCTCCCACGAGCAGCAAGTGCTGGAGCAGATCAGACAATTCCGGGGGCCGTGATGAGCGCCGTATTGCAACTGGACAAGCCCCGTATCCGGCATTCCTTTGCCGCGGCATCCGCCACCTATGACGGCATGGCGGCATTGCAGCGCAGGGTGGGTGATCGGTTGCTGCAGTGGCAACGGGAAGAACGCTGGCAGGGCACCCTGTTGGATCTTGGCTGCGGCACAGGGTTTCTGACCGGGAAGCTGCTGCGGTATCCAGGCTTGCAGCGCGTCGTTGCACTGGACATCGCGCTGCCGATGCTGCAGGCGGTCAGAAGCAAGTGGCCGTCGGACGACCGTCTGCATTGCTTGTGCGCCGATATCGAATCCCTGCCGCTGCCAGCTGACAGCGTCGACGGGCTGTTCTCCAACCTGGCGCTGCAATGGTGCTGCGATGCGCCGTTGCTGTTTCAGCATCTGCACGCGATCGTCAAACCCGGTGGAAGAATGCTTTTTTCCACCTTCGGCCCGGGAACCCTGCAGGAACTCAAGGCGGCCTGGGCGACCGTGGACGAGCATGTTCACGTAAACCGCTTCCTGGGACAGGAAGAAATCCGGGAGTCGCTGCAGCGGGCGGGCTGGCAGCATATCGAGCTGCACAGAGAATGCAATGTTTCCAGGTATTCCGGCGTGCTGGACTTGATGCGGGAATTGAAGGGCATCGGTGCGCACAATGTCAACCTAGGGCGCAGAAGGGCGCTGACCGGCAAGGGCAGGCTGCAGCGCATGATCGCCGCCTATGAGAGAGAGCATCGTGACGAGGGCTTTATCCCGGCGACCTTCGAGGTGATGTATGTCTCTGCCCAGGCGGGGGATAGACGATGACGGGTGGATTCTTCATTACCGGGACCGATACCGGGGTCGGCAAGACCTGGGCTACCGTGGCATTGATGCGTCACTTGCAGAGTCTGGGCAGCAGCGTGCTGGGCATGAAGCCGGTTGCCGTAGGCTGTTCTTTGAACGACGGACAGTGGCAAAATGACGATGCCCTGCTGCTGCAGGAGAATGGCTCGTTGGCCGTGGATTACACCTGCATCAACCCCTATGCACTGAAAGCCCCGGTCTCCCCGCATATAGCCGCCGCGGAAATGGGCTGCACGGTGCAGCTGGAGGAAATACTCCGGAATTTTTATCACTTGCGCAGTCTCGTGGATATCGTACTGGTGGAGGGGGCGGGCGGCTGGTTTGCGCCGATCAACGATCGCCAGGATATCGCCGATCTGGCTGCGGTCCTGGAGCTGCCGGTGATACTGGTGGTCGCGATCCGCCTGGGCTGCATAAATCACGCCAAGTTGAGCTACCAGGCGATTCTGGCGTCGGGTCAGCCTTGCGCCGGCTGGATTGCCGTCTGCAGCGAACAGCACATGCTGGCCAGGGAACAGAATATCGCCACCATCCGGCGCGCTCTCGACGTACCGCTGCTGGGCATCCTTCCCTATACGCACTACCCGGATTTCAATTTCCTGAGCAAGCATCTGCAGATCTTGCCCTGATATCGGGCTTTGTTCTTCCGGTTCCGGCAGTGCTTTCTGCGCTGCATTATTTGGCTTTCAGTCTTGGTGTCGATGAAATACAGGCAAAGCGTCGCTATCATCAGCAAGGGAATGCCCAGTTCCAGGCGTTCCTCCAATGCCCCGAAAAGCACGATACACTAGTCATCAATGTTTACTGAGCATCACACTGTCGTACAGGCAGCTTAGAAATGTGAGTGTCGGGAGCGGGGTTCATTGCCGCACAGGCGGGTTGAAAAGTGCAGTGAGGGCGTTTTTGCCCGGTCGACAACGCCTTGTTCCTTGGAAGATCGAAATTTTTCAGGACACAGCATGGCAAAGTCGCTGCAGCAGTTCGTCAAGCTGGCTGGATTTGAGTGTTGGGAGCGTCAGTGGCCGCACATCGGAAGCGCTGATGCCTGCGTTTGGCGATCCGGGTCGCAGGTTGCGGCAACTTTCCTGCAAAACCTGGGCGAGAAAGTTGCTGTCCGTGGTGGCGTCGACCACGAGAATCAGTCGTTTCAGCGGCACCGTATTGAGGAGCGTCTCGAGTTCGAAAATACAGCCGGAATTGTTTTTCGTGAAGTTGCGCAGGTCCATGAGGACCGCTTCGGTGCTGTTGACGAGCCTGTATAGAACGCTTCGCCAGGTGTCGGCATGACAGAAAAAATCGTTGATGCGGAAGCGGCCGTCGGCGTCGGGAAGGCAGTCGAGATTTTGCAGGTTGTGGTCAGCAGCCTGTTCATCACCGATGAAGGAGCGGCTCAGCCTGCCGCTGAGGAAATCCAGGAATTGATGGGGAGACACCGTGGACGTGGCCAGGTCCGTTCCAGCGATGAGTTGTACGTTGCCCAGATAACGCCAGTGCCTGGTGACGGCATCGAATAAAGCCTCGCTGCGTTTGCCCAGCGAAAACACCCGCAAAACCAGCAAGGCCGGTCCGTTCCGGTCCATGCCGGGCTTCAGTGCGGACAGCGTGTTCACAGCGCGCAGCACGATTTTATAGATGATGAATGCGGCAATCCCGGCGAGTACCCAGCCCGGACCGGCTATCGACAGAAGCATGGCATGGAATGCTGCAAAAAGTATCCAGACAGCATCTATGGCAAGTGATTGATCACTGGATTTTTTACGCTGATAACCTTAGCGGATCCGGACAAGTACCCGCCATGCGGGTACTCCGAAAACGATGCAGGTCAGGATGCCAAGCAGCAGAAAGTAGACAAAGAATGTCCATTGAGCGCTGAGGCCAAAGGTCGAGCCTATAAAAACCATGGCGGACACCGATTGATCCTGGTAAAGGTATGCCATCGCCCAGGTTCCCAGCAGCCCGTCGGACAGGATCGTCATGAAGGCCAGAACCAGCGGGGCGACGGCGCGTACACGACGATTGCGGAATGCAATCAGCAACAGTGTGGGCGCCAGATTGAACGCCGTCCACCGTGCGGCAATGCGCAGCGGGCTTTCGCTGGACCACTCGGGATAAGACAAATTGCCCCAGCGTGCGGCGGGCTCGATTGGGCTTAGTGCAAGCAGGGCTCCGAAAGCAGCGAGTCCGGAAAAATAGAGTATCAGGATCATGCCGCGGGTCTTCCATGAGCTGGCCGCAACGATGATGGCCGTTAGAGCCACCGGCCAGGCCAGGACCCAGAACAGGAACTGATAGGGGTGGGATGCCGAGGGCAGGGGATTTACCTGCGGTTGGGAGTAGGCGACGAAGCTGCAGCCGGCCATCACCAGCGCAAAGGAGAATCCGGCGATGGCGTATCTGGCTGCGCAGCGCCAGGGTTCGACAAGCAGTCGCTGGAAGCAATGATCAGTAGGGGATGCTTTTGTGTCAAGTCCCGATAGATCATAGATTTTCTTTTTGAATAATTCCGGTTGTTTTTTGTGCCAATCCTTAAGCGCCTGAATGGGCGTGATGTGCCCG
>JANEMG010000097.1 GCA_024511045.1 Gammaproteobacteria bacterium
GACAATGTCGGACTCAAAACTGTGAATCAGGTAATTGAGCGCCTTCAGCGGGGAAATGCGGCCGCAGGTGGCAACGTCGATATCCACCCTGAAGGTGCTGATGCCGTTGTCCGGGTGGCTTTCAGGGTAGGTATGCACACTAATATGGCTCTTGTCCAGATGCGCCAGTACGGTTTCGGGGAGGGGCCCAGGAGATTCCGCCTGCATCCCCTCCGGTATTTCCTGCCCTTCGGCGATCAGCATGGTCACGCTGGCGCCCTGGGGTTCATAGTCCTGATGCGCGATATTGAGTACGCGGGCGCCGATGATTGCCGCGACATCCTGCATGATGCGCGTCAACCGCTCGGCATTGTATGCCTCGTCAATATAGTCGATGTATGCCTGCTGCTTTTCCGCCGGGGCATAGCAGATATCGTAGATATTGAAGCTCAGGGTCTTGGTGAGATTATTGAAGCCGTGCAGCTGCAATTTGTTCATGCATCATTTATTCCACGTCGATGATTTCAAAGTCGTGACTGATGGCAACGGACTTTTCCAGCATGATCGATGCGGAACAGTATTTTTCGGCAGACAACTGCACCGCACGCTTCACCGCGGCATGGGAAATATTCTTTCCGGTGATGATGAAATGCACATGAATCCTGCTAAACACGCTGGGGATGGCATCCACGCGCTGTGCCGTTATTTCCGCCACGCAGTCGATGATTTCGTGCCGCCCCTTCTGCAATATGTTCACGACATCGAACGCCGTGCAGCCGCCCATGCCCAGCAGCAGCATTTCCATTGGCCGGACACCCAGATTGCGTCCACCGTGATCCGCTGGACCATCCATCACCACGGCATGACCGCTGCCCGATTCGCCGACAAACATCGCGCCGTCGACCCATTTGATTCTTGCTTGCATCATTTTCACCTGTCAATAAAGGAGCCATAGTTTAGCGTAAATTATTGCCATTTTGGTAATCGCCCGGGCTTTGCCGTGGAAACACGCATTATTGCAGCCCGGGCAAATATACTATCTTTACCGGGATTAAATGCTAAACTTAATGGAGTATTTATCAACACAGGGACTTGTCGGCATGAGCCTTATAAAACCGATTTCCGAACCCAGCGAAGCCTTAAAACAATTTCTGCGTTATTGCCATATCCGTACCTATCCAGCCAAGGCCATCGTCATTCGTCCAGGCGACATCGGCGACCGGCTGTTTTTCATCGTGCAGGGCTCGGTCAGTGTCTGTGCGCAGGCGGACGATGGGCGGGAACTGATCCTGGCTTACCTGAACAAGCATAATTTCATCGGTGAAGTCGGCGTCTTCAAGGGCTCGGAACCGCGTGAGGTCACGGTAAAGACACGCAGTGACTGTCAGCTGGCCGAAATCGGCTATGAACGTCTGCACCAGCTGTTCAAAAGAGAGTTGGTCAATTATGCGACAGAACTGCTGTATATGGTGGGCGACCAGCTCGCCACCCGCCTGTTGTCCACCAGCCGGAAGCTTCGCGATCTGGCCTTCATGGATGTCGAAGGGCGGATCGCCAGAACCTTGCTGGATCTGAGCAGGGAACCCGATGCCATCACCCACCCGGACGGCATGCAGCTGCATATCACGCGCCAGGAAATTGGCCGCATCGCCGGCTGTTCCAGAGAAATGGCCGGCAGAGTGCTCAAGGAACTGGAAGCGAAGGGACTGATCACTGCCCATGACAAAACCATCGTGGTGTTCGGTACCCGCTGAACCGCAAGCAGGTCGGGAACCCGGTCCGGTCATTTCATCCGTTTGCCTCAGCAGCTGAAATTTCCCCGTTGCAGCATGGCCTGTCGCTGGTCCATTGTGAGATAATGAGACTTTTCTGCCCCGGCATGGAAAATCATGAACATCGATAGCTTCAGGCTGTTCAACATCCGGCGGGTCTTCCAGTATATACAGACCACTAGTATCGCAGAACGGCAGGTTTCGCAGCAGATGCAGCGGCTTGCTCTGCGCAGCCTGTTTCAGCGCCCGGAATTTTCCGGCCAGGATGGCCTGAATGAATACGACCATGATTACACCCGTTTCACAGCGATGAAAGACTTGGTGACACGTGAGATGCAGCAGGCCATGGCGCGGCGCGGCAATGCCGGGCCAGATGCCAGCGCTGCGGTTGCCCGAGCTGAGGACGATCTGGATGCTGCGTCAGGAAACCATGACGGATCCTCTGCAGGCCGCGCATGACGCTGCACGGCAGGTTGTCGTGCAGAGCACTTCCTGTGTCAGCTATCGCTCGGAGGGCAAGCTGCTGCTGATTGGCAGTGCGGAACAGGTGCTGGAGATAATGCCCAGGCTGACCACTCTGCAGATCACCGTACTGCTGTGCCCATCCGCCACGACGCAGCAGCGTCGACAGCTGACCGCAACTGCCAATGTCTTGTCTGTACAAAACCCGGTAGATTTTAAACTGGCTGGCCATTTCGGCGCCTTCGCGCTGCACATTGCCGATCAGGAGCCGCTGCGCTTCGACCTGGTTCTGGATTTGCGCGAGCAGCAGGCCTTTTCCCAGGAGGTATTGCCGATCGGCTTTTACGCGCCCCGGGATGATGCCCGTAAGCTGCAGGACTGTCTGGGGGAACTGCCGGAAATGCGCGGCCAGTTCGACAAGCCGAAATACTTTGTTCTGGACAATGAGCGCTGCGCCCATTGCCGCAGCGGCATCATCGGCTGTCAGCGCTGTCTCGATGCCTGCCCTGCCGGTGCCATTCAGTCGCGGGATGGCCAGATCAGTGTAGATCCCTATCTGTGCCAGGGTTGCGGTGACTGCAGTAGCGTCTGTCCTGCCGGGGCGATCAGTTACAACTATCCGAACCGGCAGGATGCCCTGAGCCGTCTTTTCAGCATGCTGCGCGCATTTTTCGTCGCAGGCGGCAGTCGGCCGGTGATCCTGCTGCACGACCGGGAACAGGCGCCGGAAATGACAGCATCCAGCCCGGTCATTCCTTTCCAGCTGGAATCAATTGCGGCAGCGGGCATGGAGGTCTGGCTGGCGGCGCTGGCCCATGGCGCCCAGGCAGTTTGGTTGCTGGATCACGATCAGATGCCGAAAAAATCCCGGCAGACCCTGAATCGACAAATGCACCAGGCAGAGCAGATACTGGCCGGCATGGGCTATGCTGGCGACCTGATCCGCTGGATGGCACCCTCGGCAGTGTCTTATGCACAGGCTGGAGGGTTGCAGATACCGCCCGCCACCTTTGCCGGGGTCGCCGACAAGCGCGAGGTCATACGCATGGCGATAGCTCATCTGCTGCAGCATGCGCCGCGGAAAACGTATGTCGTCGATCTCGACGGCGATGCCGCATTCGGTGAGGTCCGGGTTGCCGGGGACAAGTGCACGCTGTGCATGGCCTGTGTTTCCGTCTGTCCGGAGGCGGCATTGCTGTCCGGAAGCAACCTACCGCAGCTGAAATTCATCGAATCCCAGTGCATCCAGTGCGGCATCTGCCAGAGCGCCTGTCCGGAACACGCCATTACCCTGCATGGCCGGTATCGCTATAATGAAAATGCAGCGAAGCATCCGAAAATCCTGCACCAGGAAGAAGCGGTCGAGTGTATCCAATGTCACAAGCCCTTCACCACCGAAAGCATGCTGCGTGCCGTCAGCGCCAGGTTGGGGCGGCATCCCCTGTTCCAGGGGGAAAACCGCAGGCGCCTGCGCATGTGTGAACAATGTCGGGTTGAGGCGATGTTCGGAAAGCCGTGAGCGACGATGGACGAGCCAAAATCCCTGCCCTCTGAACAGCGCTGGCGCAGTAATACCTACGCGCTTCTGGCGAGGCTGCTGTCTGCACCGCCAGACGCCGATCTGTTGCACAGGCTGGAGACATCCGCAGCGCCCCTGGCGGTCAATCCTGCGCCGCTGCCGCTGGCCTGGCACGATCTGGCCAGGGCGGCAGGAAAGACCACGGTACAGGCCGCCGCCGATGAATTCAGGGTATTGTTCATTGGCATGACGCGCGGCGAACTGCTGCCCTATGCCTCGTACTACCAAACCGGTTTTTTGATGGAAAAGCCGCTAGTCGTTTTGCGGGCCGACCTGCGGGTGCTGGGGCTGCAACGCCAGGAGCGGACCTCGGAACCGGAAGACCATATCGCGGCGCTCTGTGAAGTCATGAGCCTGTTGATTTCGGAGCAGCAGCCCCGGCAGGCGGAATTCTTCCAGCGGCATATTGCGCCCTGGCAGAAAAGGTTTTTTGCCGATCTGCGGCAGAGCGCCGCGGCAGGATTCTATCGGTCCGTCGCCCTGCTTGGCGATGCCTTCATGACCATCGAATCACAATACCTGTCCCTGCCGGAATAGCCTGTCGCATGGTGCAGTGCGAGTGCATTGAATCACCATGAGAATAGCACATTATGTGCCTCACCCGGATCCATCCGGGGAAAGTCTGAAAAAATTCAGGACAGGGTTTCAACATGCCGCAGGTTTGACAAATACAGCCGTATGCAGATGATAGAGCAGAACAGAAAGATTTACGGCATAGCAGACTGGGGTGGCGGCTATTTCGACATCGATGCCGGGGGCCATGTATGCGTCAAGCCCGATACATCGGCGCAGCAATGCATCGATCTGTGGAAAATCGTCGACAGTCTGCAGGCCCGTAATATCGGTCTTCCGGTGCTGCTGCGTTTCACCGATATTCTCGCCGATCGCATCCACGCCCTGCAGCATGGGTTTGCCCGCGCCTGCCGGGAAAACCACTATGCAGGGTCCTATACGCCGGTCTATCCGATCAAGGTCAACCAGCAGCGCAGCGTCATCGAGGCCATTCTGGCGGCGGGCAACGTCGGCCTGGAAGCCGGCAGCAAACCGGAACTGCTGGCGATCATGGGCTTTTCCGGGCAGGGCATGGTGGTATGCAACGGCTACAAGGACCGCGCCTATATTCGTCTGGCGCTGATTGGCCTGCGGATGGGCCTGAATCTGTATCTGGTCATCGAGAAGTCCTCGGAACTGGATCTGGTCATCGCAGAAGCAAACAATCTGGGCATCCATCCCAAGCTGGGCATTCGCATTCGTCTGGCCAGCATCAGCAACGGAAAATGGCAGAACAGCGGTGGCGAAAAATCCAAATCCGGGTTTCATGCCAGAGAGATTGCCGGCATGATCGAACGTCTGGAACATGCCGGTCTGCTGGATTCGTTGCAGCTGATGCATTTCCACATGGGTTCCCAAGTCGCCAATATACACGATATCAAAACGGCACTGCGTGAGGCGGGACAGTTCTATGCGGCATTGCACCAGTTGGGGGCCGGGATCAAAGTCGTCGATGTCGGTGGCGGCCTGGCAATCGACTATGAAGGCAGCAACAGCCGAAACGAATTTTCCAGCAATTACAGCATCGATGAATATGCCCGGAATGTAGTGCGCAATTTCGCGGAGGTCTGTGCCAGGGAAAGGCTGCCTCAGCCGGCTATCGTCACCGAATCGGGTCGTGCCATCACCGCGCACCATGCAGTGCTGATCACCGATGTCATCGATGTGGAGCGACAGGCGGAGGAGCCGCTCGGGCAGTCCAATGCGGCGATATTTCATCAGCACAGCAGGGCATATATCGACAGTAATCCGCTGGAAAGTTGGCATGACGCACAATTCGATATCAACGAGGCACGGGCCCTGTTTGCCCAGGGAAGACTGCAGCTGAAGGAGCTGGCTGCGGCAGAAAGGCATTATCTCGCTGTCTGCCAGCAGATCCAACGCTGCCTGGATCCTGAAAACCATGCCCAGCGCGAGGTTCTGCACGAACTGCAGGAAAAGCTTGCTGACAAGGTATTCTGCAATTTTTCCCTGTTCCAGTCCATGCCGGACGTTTGGGCTATTTCCCAGGTGTTTCCCGTCATGCCCATTCAGCGTCTCGATGAACTGCCCGCCAGGCGCGCGGTCATACAGGACCTGACCTGCGATTCCGATGGCAGGATCGATCGCTATATCGATGCCCGGAACATCGAAAAAACCATGCGTCTGCATGACATCCATGCCGATGAAACCTATTTGCTGGGGTTCTTTCTGCTGGGCGCCTATCAGGAGATCCTGGGCGACATGCATAACCTTTTCGGCGATACCCATGCCGTGGATATCGCCATCAATCGGGATGGCTTTCGGATCACCGGGACGGCTCCGGGGGAAACCGTTCGCGACCTGCTGGATTATGTGCATATCGACCCGGAGATGCTGCTGCGCCGTTACCGGGAAAAATTGAGTGGTGCCGGGCTGAGCCTGCGGCAGCGGCAGCAATTCGAGCAGGAATTGACGACAGGCTTGACCGGCAATACCTATCTGGAGAAATGACTATGAAGACGGGAATGATTGGCCTGGGGGCGATGGGGTCGGCGATGGCCGCCAACGTCGCCAAGGCGGGGTATTTGACTGCCGTGTGGAACCGCACGACGGACAAGGCGGAGCTTTTGGCGGGACGGCTTGCTGTGGGTTGCGCCTCTTCGGTTCGTGATCTTGCCGCGACAACGGATGTGCTGCTGGTCTGCGTGTCTGCCGATGAGGATGTGCTGGATGTGGTCGGGGAGATTGCCATGGGCATACGTCCCGGCGGCATAGTCGTGGACTTGTCCACGGTCAGCAGCGACACGGCGGTCGAGGCCGCGGCCGTACTCGCCGCACGGCAAGCGGCGTTTCTCGATGCCCCGGTCTCCGGCGGCGTCGAGGGCGCCAGGAATGGTGCCCTGGCGATGATGGTCGGCGGCGATGCGGGGGTTCTGGAAAAGTCCGGCCGGTACTCGAAGCGATGACCAGCCGCATCGTGCATATTGGCGGCGTTGGTTCCGGACAGGGGGTCAAGGCGGTGAATCAGGTGCTGGCGGCGGGAATCAATCAGGCCGTCACCGAAGCGTTGGCGTTTGCCCAGGCGCAGCATTTACCCATGGACAAGGTGATCGATGTCGTTTAGGCCGGCGCGGCCGGCAACTGGTTTCTCGAGCACCGTGGGACGACCATGACCCGGGGGCGTTTCGATCCAGGCTTCAGGCTGAAGCTGCACTACAAGGATCTTTGCATCTGCAAGGCCATGGCCGACAAGAGCGGCGCGTCGACGCTGCTGCTGGATATGACCCTGGCCGATTACCGGGTGCTGATCGCGCAGGGTTACGGGGAAGAGGATATTTCCGCTTTGTATCGTAAAAAGCGGCCGGTTTGATTGCAAGGCAAGGGCGATTTTCATCGCAGGAAGGAGGTCGGGGCGGCTGTCACCAGCTGAAAATCTTCCACTGGTTGATATAGCTGGTCTCATCCAGACCGCTGCGCTGTATTTCCATGGTTCCGTCATGGTCCTTGTCGATCATGTAATAGGGTGGGCCGATGTCCGGGATGATTTTTATCATGTACAGCTGGCCGTTGATGCGGTATTCCTGGATGGTTTTTTTGCCGCGGCGGATGATGGTGATATCCGGCTCCAGCGTCTCACCGCTTTCCACCGGCAGCGGCAGCTCGGGAGGCTCGGGGCCGACGGCATCTGGCGGCGGGCTTTGCGCAATGACGATTGCTGGCAGCATCAGCAGGGGCAATAAAAAAAAACGGTGCATGAATCGATCTCGGTCTATTCTAAAAAAGTCAGCATCTGTAATTACGCGTCCATGGGCTGTTTTATTCATAATCCGTGGCTTGCAGCCATTGATCGGGCCGGCACTTCACTGTGCCGCAGGCAGTGTCCGTCATTCCTGGAAGGGCGCTGTTCTAATAGCTAGTATAGTGAGCCATATGCAAAACTAAAAATTGATTTTGGCTGGTTGAATGCTGCGCACCCTGTGGATGCGAATGATTCTCAATAATTACGTATTTCTTACGT
>JANEMG010000098.1 GCA_024511045.1 Gammaproteobacteria bacterium
CGCGACTTTTCGTATGCCTACTTTGTTTCTCCTCTGCGCTATCGCACCCCGGATAAACAGTGCGGCCCTGGTCGCTACCGAGGACTAACCGCCTTCGCTTCGCTCTCCATGGCGGTCAGCGGATGCAAATGCGCCGCCAGCCAGCGTTCCGCAACATCCTGTGCCATACCCTTGCGCCTTGCATAGTCCTCCAGCTGATCGCGATTGATCTTGCCGACGTTGAAGTACTGCGCCTCCGGGTGTGCGAAATACCAGCCACTCACCGCTGCGGTCGGATACATCGCATAGCTTTCCGTCAACTCGATGCTGGTATTGGCTTGAACATTCAGCAGCTTGAACAGTTTGCTCTTTTCCGTGTGGTCAGGACAGGCAGGATAGCCCGGCGCCGGCCTGATACCCTGATATTTTTCCTGGATCAAATGTTCATTGGACAGGGTTTCGTCCTTTGCATAACCCCAGTATTCGGTCCTGACAGCCCGATGCAGATATTCCGCGAAAGCTTCCGCCAGACGATCCGCCAGGGCTTTCAGCATAATGGCGTTGTAATCGTCATGGTCCTGCTCGAATTCCGTCAGTTTCTTCTCGATGCCGATACCTGCTGTTACCACGAAGGCACCGATATAGTCGGCTATGCCGCTTTCAACCGGTGCGACGAAGTCTGCGAGGCAGTAATTAGGCCGCCCCGGCGCCTTGATATTTTGCTGCCGCAAGTGATGCAGAACTTCCAGCACCTCGGTTCTGGAATCATCGGTATACAGAATGATATCGTCGCCATCGCTGTTGGCCGGGAAAAAGCCGATAACGGCCCTCGCCTGCAGCCATTCCTCCTCGACGATCTTCTTCAACATTTCCTGGGCATCCTCGAACAGTATGCGGGCCTGCTCGCCAACCACCTTGTCATCGAGAATATCCGGATAGCGACCAGCCAGCTCCCAGGTCTGAAAAAATGGCGACCAGTCGATGTACCAGACCAGGGTCTCCAGAGGAAAATTGTCGATGACTTCGATGCCCAATTTCTTCGGCTTGACCGGCTGATAATCGCTCCAGGTATATTTGTTTGCCCTGGCAGCCGACAATGGATGCTGCTTGGTCTTTGCCCGACGACCTTTATGGCGTTCACGCACCTGTTCATATTCCTCCCTGATCTTGTCGATGAATTCCTGTTTCTGGTCCTCGCTGAGCAGACTGCCGGCAACGCCGACGCTGCGCGACGCATCGGTGACATAGAGAGTAGGCCCCTGGTAGTTGGGCTCGATTTTCACGGCGGTATGCGCCCTGGAGGTCGTCGCACCGCCGATCATCAACGGTATCGTGAATCCCAGGCGCTGCATCTCCTTGGCGACATGCACCATCTCATCCAGAGACGGCGTGATCAACCCGCTCAAGCCAATGATATCGACAGCCTCGTCCCGCGCCGTCTGCAGGATTTTTTCCGCCGATACCATGACGCCCAGATCGATCACCTCGTAATTGTTGCACTGCAAAACCACGCCGACGATATTTTTGCCGATGTCATGGACATCACCCTTGACGGTCGCCATCAGGATTTTGCCATTGGTCTGCAGATCGCCGGCTTTTTCGGCATCCATGAACGGCATCAGATAGGCAACGGATTTTTTCATGACCCTTGCTGATTTGACAACCTGGGGTAGAAACATCTTCCCGTCTCCAAACAAGTCGCCAACGACATTCATGCCGTCCATCAATGGTCCTTCGATCACATGAAGGGGTTTTTCCATCTGCTGCCGGGCCAGTTCCGTGTCTTCCTCGATAAAGTCGGCAATGCCCTTGACCAGGGCATGCTCCAGGCGTTTCTCGACTGCCCAGCTGCGCCATTCCTGGTCTTCCGGCTTGGCTGCGGCAGCACCCTCGCCGCGATATTTTTCGGCAATTTCCAGCAATTTCTCGGTGGCGCCATCATGACGGTTCAAGACCACGTCTTCGACGGCATTGCGCAATTCATCGGGAATATCGGCATAGATCGCCAGCTGTCCGGCATTGACGATGCCCATATCCATGCCAGCCTTAATGGCATGATAGAGAAACACGGCATGGATCGCCTCCCTGACCGTGTTGTTGCCGCGAAAGGAAAAAGAGACATTGGAAACCCCACCCGAGACCAGCGCATGGGGCAGGGTCTGCTTGATGATGTTGGTCGCCTCGATGAAATCCAGGCCATAATTGTTGTGTTCATCGATGCCGGTGGCAATGGCGAAGATGTTCGGATCGAAGATGATGTCTTCCGCCGGGAAACCGACCCGTTCGGTCAGAATCCGGTATGCTCTCTGACAGATGGCGACCTTCCTGTCCCGGGTGTCCGCCTGACCCTGTTCATCGAATGCCATGACGATGACTGCGGCGCCATAGCGGCGGACCAGTCTGGCATGTTCGATGAAGGCATCTTCGCCTTCCTTCAGGGAAATGGAATTGACCACGCCTTTACCCTGAATGCATTTCAACCCGGCCTCCAGAATTTCCCATTTCGATGAATCCACCATGACTGGAATTTTGGCGATATCCGGCTCGGAAGCAATCAAATGCAGAAAATGCACCATGGCTTGCTTCGATTCCAGCATTCCTTCGTCCATATTGATATCGATGATCTGCGCGCCGTTCTCCACCTGATCACGAGCGACTTCCAATGCCTGCTCATACTGCTCCTCGACGATCAGCCGTTTGAATCGGGCAGAACCCGTGACGTTGGTGCGTTCACCAATATTGACGAACAGTGACTGGGGGCCGATATTCATTGGTTCCAGGCCGGCAAGGCGGCACTGTTTTTCAATTTCCGGAATGGCCCTCGGAGGATACTGCTGCACCGCCTGGACGATCGCCTGGATATGCTCCGGCGAAGTACCGCAACAGCCGCCGATGATATTCAGATAGCCGCATCTGGCCCAGTCCTCCAGTTCCTGTGCCATATCCTCCGGCGACTCGTCGTATTCGCCAAACTCGTTGGGCAGACCGGCATTGGGATGCGCCGAAACATAAGTATCGGCGATGTTGGCCAGTTCCTCTATGTATTGACGCAGCTCCCTGGCGCCCAATGCGCAGTTGAAACCAATGGAAATCGGTTCGATATGACGCAGCGAATTCCAGAAGGCTTCCGCAGTCTGCCCGGACAGCGTTCGCCCGGAAGCATCGGTGATGGTCCCGGAGATCATGACCGGCAGTTTCCGGCCAATCTGCTCGAAAAACTGGTCGACGGCAAAAATCGCCGCTTTGGCATTCAGGGTATCGAACACCGTTTCTATCAGGATTATGTCTGCGCCGCCTTCGCATAAACCCCGTGTCGCTTCGGTGTATGCAGCGACCAACTCATCGAAATGAATATTTCTGAAGCCCGGATCATTGACATCGGGTGACATGGAAGCCGTCCGGTTGGTCGGCCCCAGAACACCGGCGACAAAGCGCGGCCTGTCCGGTGTTTTCCCGGTCATGGTATCGGCTGCAGACTTGGCTATCCTGGCGGATTCCAGATTGATCTCGTAGGCCAGATCCTGCATCTGATAGTCCGCCATGGCGATGCGCGTGGCATTGAAGGTATTGGTCTCGACGATGTCACTGCCCACTTCCAGATAGGCAAGATGTATCGATCTGATGATATCCGGCTGGGTCAGGGAAAGCAGATCGTTGTTGCCTTTCAAATCCAGCTGCCAATCGGCAAACCGCACGCCGCGATAGTCTTTTTCATCCAGCTTATAGCCCTGGATCATCGTACCCATCGCCCCATCGAGAAATAAAATCCTTTTCTCCAACTGGGCCCTTAATAGCTCATCTCTGTTCATACATGCAACTTTTCATGGATGTCTCGATACAACACCATTTCCTGATCAAAATAGAACGAAAACAGCAACTGCGCTGGTTGCTTTGAATAACTCACGGACGGATGTCTCCACATGTCAACTGAATTATACACGGCACTCAAAAATTCTTGCCGCAACAGCTGACAACAAAAAAGCCCGACCAAATTGCCGGGCTTTGAAGCCAACCTGCTTTTCCCTTTAAACCTCAATTTTCAGGCGTGGTGAACACTTTCTTGAACCCGCTGAAAATTTCCTTGATGTCACTGAACAAATTTTGCAGTGTCGGTTTTTCCTGCATGATCACCAAGGTCCTGAGAAAAGCCACTGCAAGAAAACCAACCAGAGGCGGCGCCAATTCCATATACACCGACAACAAAAATGCAACCACAGGCCCCTGACTGGTCTGGGTGACGCGGTCCGCCCCTTTCACGACTACCGCAGCACCCTCGGTACCCCAAAGTTTAATCGTCTCCATCAAGTAAATATTCAGTTGCACCATAAAAAACTGGACGACAAAAAAGGTCACGGCACCAATGGCCACCCACATGAAGGCATTGCCTTTCTTTGCCCGAATGGCTGCTCTGTAAATCCAAACAGCAACCAGTAAAATCACTATCCCGCCTATCATTGTTTTATCACCTCATAAATTATAATTATTTCTTTACCATGAAGTAGTAGCCTTCCATGCCGCCCTTCAACACCATCTCGTTACCTTGCTTTTCATGAATTTTATATCGGTCAAACTTCCCTGGCCTGCCTGGTCTGGCAATCTTGATCATATTGTTTTCTATCGTATAGGTCGTCGTCTGTTTGATGTCGGAATTTGCCCATCTGGGTCTGGAGACAATGGTCACCGTGCCATCGGCCCTGAATTCCCAGGTCTGGTCCGCCGGCTTCTTTTCTCTTTTCAACGAAGGCGCCGTGGCCTCTACAACCCAGGTCCCGACAATTTCCGATTTATCTTTTATTTCCACCGCTGCAAGGACATTGCCTGCAGCAAGCAGAAAAACCAGTACCACACCGATCTTCAATCTGTTCTGTTTCATAGCGATTCCCAGTCAAATTATGTAAGATGGTTCCCGTCTATACATGACGGGAACTAATCCAGCACAGGGAAATGCCTGCATAAGCAATGACCTCAAGCCATTGCTTATGAAGAAAACAGCCAATCGCATTTGCTGTTTTCTTGTCTTTAGACAGCCCATGGTTGGGTGTTTATAGACTCTAACGAGATAAAAACAATTCTATCAAAACACTAAAGTATCTACGCAGCCATTCCCTGCGACCCATTATGACAATTTATGTTTAAATATCAAATCATTTTCTGTCCCGCCGGTTTCGCATCGAATTGCCGGGCCGTGCAAATAATTTCTTGACTTAAGCGCCTCGTTAAGTATCATATCCACTCCTTTAGCTGATTATGTTCAGCTTTTCGTAAACAATAATTTAAGGTAGGACACTCATGGGTGCGATATTAGACCTCACAGAAAAACTGAAAGAGCCAAGCGGAATTATCGGCTTAATTATTATCGTCGCTGTCGTTTATTACTTCGTAAAATGGGTAATGAGCGAACACGAAGAAGACAAATAAGCTGCACCGAACATAAATTTTGGTCCCAGCAGGCCGCTATTGCAAATCCTCCATGAATTTGCGGCGGCCTTTGTTGTATCTGGCAGACCGGTAAAATCAGACCACCACCCCACATACCCGCATATTTTTTGTGTATTTTAGCTTATAATCCTGCCTTTCCGCTAAATACACACCGCAAAAAAATATGCAGCAAGTCCTGAATAACGCGATTCAGCGCGCCTTGAACAAACAGGTTCCCGCCACGGGAATCGGGATATTTCGCAGCCTGTACGGCATCGTCGCCTTGCAGGAAATCGTTTTTTTACTGTATTTCAATCATTTGATATTCGACCCGGTGCCTTTTCTGGATGTCGAGTTTCCCATGATCCCGACATTTCTTTGCCTTTGGGCCGTTGCCGCCCTGGCATTGACAGTTGGCCTGTACAGCCAGATTTCCGCAATCGCCAATTATTGTTTCTGGATTATTTTCACCTGTTTTACCCCCATGCAGCGGGATTTCGACGGTGGCTTTGACCAATTCATGATTGACGTAGGGCTTTTTCTCATATTTCTACCCATAGACCGGGCTTTTTCCCTCGACAACCTGCGTTACAAGCTGAGATCGAACAGCTTCACTCAACTCAGACACCCTCCCGGCAAAACCACCGTCCTTGCCTATTACCTGCCTCTGGCAATCTGCCTGGGCTTTCTCTATTTCGATTCGGCGGTGCACAAACTCTTTGCCGAACACTGGCGCAATGGTCTCGGCGCCTGGCTGCCATCTTCCCATCCCTATTACATCTCGGCAATCGACATGTCGTGGCTGTTGAATATCGAGCCCCTGCAAAAGGCCATCGGCTACCTGATCATTGCCTTTCAGTTCAGTTTCATTTTTCTCTTTTACCGCCGGGCATTCCGGGTGCCGCTGCTGATTATCGGAGCCGGCCTGCATCTGGGAATCACCCTGACCTTCAACATCTATCCCTTCGGCCTGGGAATGTTGATTTGCTATACGTTGATGGTACCTTTTTCCTGGTGGCGGTGCCTGGCAAAAACATGCCGCAATAAAACACCTTCCCTGTGGGTCTTTTATGACGAAATGTGCCCATTGTGCAATCGCACCGTGATCATCATCAACCATTTCGATATTTTTCACTGCATCAGTTTCAAGAGCCTGCAAAGCCATGCAACGGAATATCCAGCCTTGAATGCCATCGACAGTGAACTGCTGCTGACCGATATTTATGCCCTCGACGCATCCAAGAGACTGTTTTCAGGTCTGGACACTTACATTCAGATCCTTCTGAAAATGCGTTATACAGCACCACTGGGCCTGATTCTGCGTATTCCGGGCATCTACCATTTCGCCGCGGCAAAATATCGGCATATCGCCGACAACCGGCTGCGCACCCCCTGCTCCGACACCTGCCTTCCCACTGTCAAAACGCCCCCCACGCCACTGAATTTTTACCAGCGTATCATCGCTGAATACGCAGCAACGCATCACAAGCAATTTTCCAGGCGTCTGGGCAAAGTTCTCATCATGCTCTTTTTCCTGCAGATGAACAGCACCCTGCATTATGGAATCTTTTACCGCATACACCCGGATCTGCCTGAAAACCCGCTGACCGCCACCATCAGCATCAGCACCATCAGCACCATCAGCAACGCGGTCCTGATGTACAGCTCCGCCTTCATCGGCATAACGCCTCACGCCCTGTACCTGCATGATCATTTTGCCGGCTATGAGCGAATAATCGGCATCACCTATATCGGTGCCGATGGCCAGGAACAATGGCTGCCCTTTATCGATCCCGAGGGGCGGATTGTCGCGCCCAACTGGGGAAGAGTGCATTCCATGTGGGCAAATATCGCCGTAACACCTAAAATCGATCAGCAGCGGCTGAAAAAATTCATCATGAAAGTCACCGCTTTCTGGGGGATAAAAGAAAGCCTGGATCTGAACGACGCAACGTTCATCATCAAGGCAAAAAAAATAGCCATGCCCTTTACCTGGCAACGGGACCTGCGGAAAAAAAACCTGGCCAGTCCGTGGTTTGAAATCGGCACGGCAAAATGGCGACACAACACTTTTTCAGCACACTTAACTATTGATATTTAAATAAAACATGTCTTTTTATGGCTGCAGATGAAGCAACCGGATAAATTTAAAATCGCATAAATGCTTGCATCAAATAATCAGGCATGATAAAAATACTCCAGCGTTTGAAACAAAGCGCGTACAACTAGAATAATCTACTAACCTTCCGTGGAGGATGTTATGAAAAAAATGTTATCTATTCTTGCAATGTCTCTTATGATTGTTGGCTTGACTGGCTGCTTAGACGATCCAGACGGTGCCAAGCAAAAAGTATCCAGTTCTGAAATTTCTGTTAATCTGTAACATCTCGACTTTAACAGAAATCTC
>JANEMG010000423.1:0-1015 GCA_024511045.1 Gammaproteobacteria bacterium
AAATATTGGACGGGAGAATGGATCCACCATAGAAATACGTAATTATTGAGAATCATTCGCATCCACAGGGTGCGCAGCATTCAACCAGCCAAAATCAATTTTTAGTTTTGCATATGGCTCCAAGGGCGGCTGTTTTGCGGGACGCGACGTACACTCCAACCCCGACAAGGAGAAGGAGGGCGTCGGCACCCCGGAACATCTGAATGCCATCGGCCAGTGGCTGCAGAGCAATGTCTCGAAAATCGGCAACGGTCAGGGCGGCAAAGGGCTTTGGTGCACCAACTGTCACAACCAGTTGTCCCGGGAACTCTATCAGCGCGACAACCTGCAGAACGCCTTCAAGCAGACCGGCACGACCATTCGCGACAAGTCCCTGGACGAAATCGCCGAAGCCATCGGCGTCAGCCGCAAGACCCTGGAGCAGCGTTATCTGGACCCGAAGGTCATGGCCGGCAAGGACGGTCATGACGACCCGGCAAAATCCGGCATTCTGCTGACTTGGGCCAAGGAAAGGCTGGTTCCGGATATCGGCGTCGTGGCCATGAAAAACGGCCAGCCGCTGATCAGCAAGGATGTCGATGGCGACATCAACGTCGCCCTGCTGTCGGCCAATCCGTCCACGAAACTGGCGGACCTGAAACTGCCTGAAGGCGCCACCGGCGCGGCGCCGGTTCCCTACGATGCCGCCAGCCATGGCCGGGACTACTGGCTGTCGCCCGGGGTCCCGCATTGCGCCGACTGCCATGCCCCGCCCTTCGTCGAAGGCCAGGGCGGCGTGGCGTTTCCCATCAACCAGCCGGGCAAATACAGCCTGATGCGCTATTCCAAGGGCCATGCCGGCCTGGCCTGCCAGGCCTGCCATGAGTCCATTCATGGTCTGTACCCGGTGCGTCCCATCGTCGACACCACCACTTATACCGTTGGCAAATCATAATTTAGCAAAACAGTAGCACCAGAAAATGCCGTAAGCATTTGTTAATATGTGATATGTTTCTATTAGCCGGCTGTTTCTGGC
>JANEMG010000423.1:1025-2224 GCA_024511045.1 Gammaproteobacteria bacterium
ATGAAGAAGAAGCACAACCTGCCAAGCGCAAAACCTTCAAGGACTATGCGCCTGGCTTTGTGCATGTGGACGTGAAGTATCTGCCGCAAATGGCGGATGAATCCAGGCGGACGTATTTATACCGTTGGCAAATCATAATTTAGCAAAACAGTAGCACCAGAAAATGCCGTAAGCATTTGTTAATATGTGATATGTTTCTATTAGCCGGCTGTTTCTGGCTGCTAAATTTTCAAGTGCGGAAAGTATATTTGTTGAAATCCTGTACTGCAGAAAAAAATTGCCAAAGGCTCCATTTGTAAGCCATCCTTGTCAAGAATTCCTGTCCATCCTGAATAATCCCGTTGATCCTGTCATTATTCAGGCCTCATGGCGGATGACGCAGATGCCAACGGTCAGGCTTGCATCGAGGCTGTTTTGTTGGGTTTCGTTCCTCAACCACAACCAACGATAAACCGCCAACAAGCCATAATGAGAATTGCTGGAGTATTGGCGGGCGGGGACTGTCCAGGCCGGATGAGGCTTTTGGGAAAAATATTAGTATTTGCTAAAATGACTTGGGCGTTGCAGGCCATGTTGGCAATGTCGATCAGTCTTTTGTTGTTCACCGGTCAGCTGTCTGCCCTGTGAATGTTCTTTTTGCGGGATCGAACGGAGGTGCTTATGAATGAGCGGAAAAAACGTATTTTGATTGTCGGCGGTGTGGCAGGGGGGGCTTCCTGCGCGGCGCGGCTCAGGCGTCTTTGTGAAACCTGCGACATCGTTCTGTACGACAAGGGGCAGCACGTCTCATTCGCCAACTGCGGGTTGCCCTATTTTGTCGGCAATGTCATCGAGGATGAGGCGAAGCTGTTGGTGGCGACCCCGGACCTGTTCAACCACCGTTTCAATATCGAGGTGCATACCGAACACGAGGTCTTGCAGATCGACCGGGAGAAGAAAACCATACTGGTGAAAAACCTGCAGGATGATTCCGTCAGCGAGGAGCCCTATGATGCACTAGTGTTGTCCACCGGTTCGAAGGCCATCCGGTCGCCGTTGCCGGGCATCGATCTGTCGGGCATCTTTGTCCTGCGCACCATACCGGACAGCCACAAGCTGAGGAATGCCGCAAAAAATGCCAAGCGTGCTGTGATCATCGGCGCCGGCTTCATCGGCCTGGAAATGGCGGAAAATCTGGCCAATCTGGGTCTGTCGGTGAC
>JANEMG010000099.1 GCA_024511045.1 Gammaproteobacteria bacterium
CTGTGCTGCTGCGCATGGTGGCTTGATTAATTTCTGGGAAACTTCAGTATGACTACTTTTGTGCCTTTTTCAATCCATAGCGCCAACAGATCGATCTGGTCATTGGTCAAGGCGACACAGCCTTTCGTCCAGTTGGTCATTTTATGGATTCGCTCGTCGGCACGCCCCAGGCCATGAATGCTAAGCATCCCTCCCAATGCCGTATTCTGCGGTGGAACTTCATTGTGTTTATGAGCATCGATGATGCGCTGAAATTCGTAACTGCTGATCAAGCCGTGACGCAGCGCCTTCCGGGCATCGTCAACGGAAGGGTAATCGAAGCCATAAAACCGGCGGTAATGGCTTTTTTCATTGATCCAGGCAATCCTGTAGAACCCCAACGGCGTCACTTCATCCCCGCGGTGCTGCTTGAAGCCCGCGCCGCGCCGCCCAATGGCAATATCTTTAAAAAGTGCAAGCGTGTAAGGGCCATTTTTCACCTCCAGGGTTTGCGCCTGTGTATCCACCAGCAGCCAGACTCCCGGCTCGGCATAAACCTGTGAGGCGCTGAAAAGAATTACCGCGCAAAAAAAGAAACGAATCATGGTAACTGTAAATTGTCCTCGATTTAGTGTAATTTATGGCGTGAATTTCAATTGCCAAAGCAGGAAGTCAAAATGCAGAACCGCAGCGTTGCCACCCAACCCTTTGATGATCAAAAACCCGGAACATCCGGATTGAGAAAGAAAACACGCGTCTTTCAACAGCCCAATTATCTGGAAAACTTCGTCCAGGCGATTTTTGATTCCCTGGAAAACATTACCGGTCAGACTCTGGTGCTTGGCGGCGATGGCCGCTATTTTAACCGAATTGCGATACAGACCATCATAAAAATGGCTGCGGCCAATGGCTTTGGCAAAGTGATCATCGGCCAGGGCGGCCTGCTCTCGACGCCTGCCGCATCACATATCATCAGAAAAAACCAGGCCTATGGCGGTCTCGTTCTCTCCGCCAGCCACAACCCCGGCGGTCCCGACGAAGATTTCGGCATCAAATACAACGTCAGCAATGGCGGCCCGGCCCCGGAAAAATACACCGACGCTTTCTATCAGCGCAGTCAGACCATCAGCGAATACCGGATTGCCGACCTGGCCGATGTCGACCTGGATACCGTGGGTGAACAGGGCAGTGACGGTTTCAGCATAGAAATCATCGATCCGGTCAGCGACTATGCCGAACTGATGCAGGAACTGTTCGATTTCCAGCGGATCAGGGACGTCATCGGCTCGGGAGCCATCACGCTGCGCTTCGACGCCATGCATGCCATCACCGGCCCCTATGCAAAGCGCATCTTCGAAGACCTGCTGGGCGCAGCCCCCGGTTCGGTGATCAATGCCACACCGCTGGAGGATTTCGGCAGTGGCCATCCCGATCCCAATCTGGCGCATGCCAGGGAACTGGCCGACACCATGTTCGGCCCCGATGCACCGACTTTTGGCGCCGCCTCCGACGGCGACGGCGACCGCAACATGATCCTGGGCAAAAACTTTTTCGTCACACCCAGTGACAGCCTGGCGGTACTGGCCGCCAATGCCCAGTTGATCCCGGCCTTCAAGGATGGCCTGCCGGGCGTTGCGCGTTCCATGCCCACCAGCCAGGCGGTGGACAGGGTCGCGAAAGACTACGGCATGCCCTGCTACGAAACGCCGACCGGCTGGAAATATTTCGGCAACCTGCTGGATGCCGGCAAAATCGCCCTGTGCGGCGAGGAAAGCTTCGGCACCGGCGCCGATCACGTCCGGGAAAAAGACGGCCTGTGGGCGGTGCTGTTCTGGCTCAACCTGCTGGCGGTGAAGGGCGAACCGGTGAGCAATATCGTGCATGAGCACTGGCGGAAGTTTGGCAGGGACATCTACTCCCGCCACGATTACGAGGCCGTGGCGACCGACATCGCCAACGGTATATTCGATCACCTGCGCGAACAGCTGCCCGATCTGCCCGGCCAGACCCTGGACGGCAACCGGGTCAAATACGCCGATGAATTCAGCTACCAGGACCCCATCGACGGCAGCATCAGCCGCAATCAGGGCATCCGCATCGGTTTCGAGAACGGTTCGCGCATCGTTTTCCGCCTGTCCGGCACCGGAACCGTCGGCGCCACCCTGCGCATCTACCTGGAACGCTACGAAACGGACACCGACAAACACGACCAGGACGCCCAGCAGGCACTGGCCGGTATGATCGAACTGGCGGAGCAGCTCTGTGAAGTCAAGAAACGCACCGGTATGGGCACGCCAACCGTCATCACCTGATTATTGCTGCATGGCGGCCGGAGTGCAACGGATTCCGGCTGCCCCCTTTGGTATAAAATTACCGCCGGATGTCAGGAGCGCCTCTTGCAGTCTAAGCTCTAATGGCCTATCTCAACGGCAGGCGTCCCGCTTTCCAGCCCAATATCGTGGGCGATGCCATGCATGGCGCAGATCAGGATGACCCCGGCGGCGATCAGGCCGATCTGCTGCAGGCTGGTTTTCAAATCGTTCTTTCTGTGCAGCGTCGGAATCAGGTCGGCGACCGCGATGTAGATAAAACTCGATGCCGCCAGCGCCAGAAAGAATGGCAGCTGTTCCTGCAGATTGCCCAGCCAGTAATAGGCCAGTACGCCACCAATGACGGTGGTAAAGCTGGCCAACATGTTGAAGAACAGCGCCTTTGCCGTAGAGTAGCCGCTTTGCAGCAGTATCGCGAAATCACCCACTTCCTGGGGAATCTCGTGGGCGGCGACAGCCAGGCTGGTGACGATTCCCAGCTTGACATCGGTCAGGAAAGCCGCTGCGATCAATATGCCGTCGACGAAATTATGGATGCTGTCGCCCAGGATAATCAATGTTCCCGCCGAACGGTGCCCATGGCCATGGTCGCTTTGCACATGCGCCTCGCAGCTCCCGGAATGGCAATGCCGCCAGAGCAGCAGTTTCTCCAGAACAAAAAACCCCAGCAAACCAAACATGATGGTCGCCGACAGCGCCTGCATCTGCGACCTGGCCACATCCGCAAAGGCATGGGGAATCAGTCCCCAGAAGGCCACCGCCAGCAGCGCCCCGGTCGCAAAACTGATGCCATGCGGCAGCACCCGGGTTCTTTGCTGTTTCGGCAGCAGCAGGAATACCGACGCTGCCAGCACACTCAACACGCCGCCGATGGCGGTGAAAATAACAATCAGAAATAAAAGACTCATGGCAATAATAATCTGCTCATAGCTCGTGCAGCACCTGTTATGATTTGATGGCGGAGTTCACGCATCAGGCCCCATCCAGATCAACGCCGCCATGCGTCCGGTCCGGCCATCCCGGCGATAGGAATAGAAGCGCTGCGGCTCGGAAAAAGTGCAGTGGTCTCCGCCATAGACGGAATGAATCTTCAGCCGCGCCAGAATGATCCTGGCAATGCGATAGATATCCGCCAGCCAGCGGCCATTCTCTGCCGCCTGAAATGCCGGTGCGAAATCCGCCGATTTATCGACAAAGGCATTGCGTACATCTGCCCCGACTTCGAAGCACGACGGGCCGATCGCGGGTCCCAGCCAGGCCAGCAACTGCTTTTCCGCCATGGCCTGCACGGTGTTTTCAATCACCCCGGCCAGCAGCCCCCGCCAGCCGCCATACACGGCGGCGATGCAGGTGCCCTGGCGATTGCATAGCAGCAGGGGCAGGCAATCGGCAGTCATGACCGCGCAGACCACGCCGGCCTGCCGGGTAAAACCGGCATCCGCCTGCTGCAGCGGCATACCAGTTTGTACCTCGACGACCCGGCAACCATGCACCTGCTCCAGCCAGACGGGTTCCGACGGCAGATGCAGCATTTCCCCGATCCTGCGCCGGTTGGCCAATACCGCTCCAGGTTCGTCACCGACATGCAGCGCAGGATTGAGGCTTGCATAGCAGGCCTCACTGACGCCGCCGCTGCGCAGCGTCACCAGGGCACGGATGTTGCCCGGCGCCGGCCAGTCAGCCTGCAGCCAGTCGTTCATCATGTTCCCGTAGCGCTGCCAGTAGTCTTTGCATGTCTTCCGGCAACGGCGATTGCCATTGACAATATTCGCCACTGAGCGGATGATCCAGGCCCAGTTGCGCGGCATGCAGCGCCTGCCGGTTGACGCCGCGCAGCACTTCGGCCAGCCGCTCGCTGCAGTTGGGTGGCAGCCGGAAACGGCCGGCATACACAGGATCACCCACCAAAGGATAATGGATGGCTTCCATGTGCACCCGGATCTGATGCGTGCGCCCGGTTTCCAACCGCACCTGGATGAGAGTATGTCCGGTGAAACGCTCCATGACCCGATAATGGCTGACCGCCGGTTTGCCCGTTTCCCGGACCGCGAAGCGTTTGCGATCGACGGGATGTCTGCCCAGCGGCTGATCGACGCTTCCGCCGGCAGTCATGCGGCCGACGACCACGGCCAGATACTCCCGGTGGATGGTTCTTGCCTGCAGTTGTGCTACCAGGCTGTTATGCGCCTGCAGGGTCTTCGCCACCATCAACAGGCCGCTGGTGTCCTTGTCGATGCGGTGCACCAGCCCTGCCCTTGGCAGCGCAGCCAGCGACGGCTCATGATGCAGCAGGGCATTCTGCAGCGTACCTTGCCAGTTGCCTGCCGCAGGATGCACCACCAAACCCGCCGGCTTGTCGACAATGAGCAGCGCTTCGTCCTCATAAATGACCTGCAGCGGAATATCTTCCGCCAGGCATTGCAAAACCTGTTCCGCCTCGGCATCCAGCTCGATATGCTCGCCGCCATACAACCGGTCCTTGGCCTTCAAGGGCTTGCCGTCCACCAGCACCCGCCCGCCCTTGATCCAGGTCTGCAGTCTGCTGCGCGAATAGTCTGGAAACAGTTCCGCCAGCACCTGATCAAGGCGCATTCCCGCCATCTGTTCCGGTGCCGTTGCCGTCAATAATGTCATAACAAGTTAATGTGATAAATCACGCGTTTTGCGATATACTCCAGCTGTTCAGAAAATGGATTGCTTACCGGCCGGGAAAACCTTTTATCTTACAACGTGTCGTCGACTCAATGCGATTACTTTTCACTAAATTTCTCCTGCTTGCGCTGACGGCATTGCTCCTGCAGGGCTGCGAAATACTCAGCGGCCTCGGCCTGGGCGACGGCGCGGAAGAAGTCAAATATGCCGGACTGAACGCGGAACAACTGTACAACAAGGCCAAGGAGGCGCTGGACGACGAAAAGTACGCCACCGCCATCGAACTGCTGGAAACACTGGAGGCACGCTACCCCTTCGGCAAGTACGCCGCGCAAACACAGCTCAACATCGCCTACGCCTACTATAAAAACGGCGACTACGAGGCAGCCATCGCCGCCGCCGACCGGTTCATCAAGATCAACCCGAGAAACCCCAGCGTCGACTACGCCTATTATCTGAAGGGACTGGTCAATTATAACCGCGGCATCGGCTTTCTGGAGCGCTTTCTGCCGACCGATTCCTCGCAGCGCGATCCCGGCAGCGCCCGTGACGCCTACAACAACTTCGAGGAACTGATCCGCCGTTTCCCGGACAGCAAATATGTCCCCGATGCCAGACAGCGCATGATAGCGCTGCGCAACAACCTGGCCATGCATGAAGTCCATGTAGCAAGGTTCTACATGATCCGCAAGGCCTATATCGCCGCCGCCAACCGCGCCAATTATATCGTCGAAAATTTTCAACGCACCCCGGCCGTGCCCTTTGCACTGGAAATCATGCAGGACGCCTATACCAAGCTGGGGCTGGACGACCTGGCCAGAGATGCAGAAAAAGTCTATGCCTTGAACTATCCTGACGGACCGCCCGTTCCAGAACACCAGAAAACCGGCTTCATCTACACGCTCTGGGATTTCATCGCCCTGGACCAGTAGACCGGCGAAATGTACAATTTGCCGGCCAGACCTCCCGACGCAGGAGATCCGCACTGATGCTGAAGTTTGAACAACCCGACAGCGGACCAACAATATCATGAAAAACCGGGAACTGTTACTGCTTCGCCACGGCAAATCCGACTGGAGCGGGGATACCGACGACTACCACCGCCCATTGAAAGAACGCGGCAGAAAAGGCGCCCGACGCATCGGCGCTTGGCTGCAGCGGCAGCGCCTGCTTCCCGACCATATCATCACATCCCCGGCGACCAGAGCGCTGGCAACCGCCCGCATAACCGCCAAGGCGATGGGCATCAGCGAAAAACAGCCACACCAGGACCAGCGCATCTACGAGGCAAGCCTGAAAGACCTGCTGCAGGTCCTGGGCAGTTGTCCCGATACCGCCAGGAGAGTCTTGCTGGTCGGCCACAATCCCGGACTGGAGGAACTGCTGACTTTTCTTGCCAGTGACCCGGTGCCGGTGCCGCCGGACGGGAAGTTGCTGCCCACCGCCACGCTGGCCAGACTGGCCATGCCGGACCACTGGCAGAACCTGCCGGCCGGCTGCGCCCGGCTGCTGACCATACAGCGCGCCAGGGATCTGCCCGAAAATGTCGCCTTTTCCGGATCATGAGCGCTCTGTGCTGAACCCGCTGCGGCAACGGAAGCCGGGACAACACTGCACCTCACCCGCCATCTGTTGAACATTTACCAGAACCGCGACTTGCCATGAAAACAAAAAACACCCGGCGGCTGCGCCTTATCGCCTTTACCCTGATCATCCTGGCTATATTGGCGGCAGGCCTGTATTACGGCAAGGATTTCCTGATGGAACTGTGGTGGTACACCTCGCTCGATCTGGCGTCGTATTTCCTGCTGCGCGAAACCTACCATATCGCCGCCATCGCTGTCCTGGTACTGCTGCTGGCCGCAATGGTTTTCGCCAATCTCCATATCGCAGGAAAAATTCAGCAGGCCGCAACCGGCATCGCGGCGCCTGATGGCAGTGAATTACCGGGCAGGCAGCGCAGCCTGCTGAACAGACTGTTCCATTTTGCCAGCCCCCTGCAAAACATGCTTGTCTCGTTGCTGCTGGCCCTAGTCCTGGTGCTACCGCTGTATCCGGCGTGGGAGGATTTTCTGCTGTATTTTGCCAGCAGCCCTGCCGGCATCCAGGATCCGGCCTATGGCAAGGACATCAGCTATTACCTGTTCAGCTATCCTGTGCATCGACTTTTGCAGCGGGAACTGCTGCTGGTATTCATCCTGCTGCTGGTTGTGCTGGCCATCTTCTACCGGCGGGAACAACGAAAATCGTCAGAGCACAAGGATGCCCTGCCGCTGCCGGGCAAAATTCATCTGACGGCGCTGATCCTGGCGATCCTGTTCATCGAAGCCTGGGGGATTTATCTGGAAAGAATTGGTTTACTCTATGAAAGCCGTCACGAACCGGTGTTTTTCGGCCCAGGCTTCGTGGAAATGCGCTACGGCCTGCCGCTGCTCTGGCTGAAATTCATCAGCTTTCTTGGCGCTGGCCTGACCGGCGTCTTTTACCTGCACCACAGAAAAGGCGCTGGCTATATCGCCGCTTTCGGCGCGGCCTTTTTGCTGTTTACCGGTTTGAAGAACCTGCCGCTGCTGCCAGAATTACTGGAAGAATACTATGTCAAATCCAATCCTGTGGCCGCGGAACAACGCTACATGCAATACAACATCAATGCCACGCTGCACGCCTTCGGCCTGAACCGCCTGGAAAAAATCGAATATCCCCTGCTGTCCTCGCTGACCCTGGAAGTCAATGCGGAAATCTCCGAGGAACTGCATAACATCCCCGTCTGGGACAATGACCTGCTGAGC
>JANEMG010000424.1 GCA_024511045.1 Gammaproteobacteria bacterium
GCCATATTAGTCGGCCCTAATATTCATTGCTCCAAAAAATTGGGAAACTTCAGAAATACAACCAAAATGGCGGTTTTTCTATCCGCCCATTGCAAGCAGGTGCTGCATAAAGAGGGATCTTGACGGCATGCGCAATGCCAAGGTGTTGAAGATTTCTCCCGTTGATGCAGCACTGCCGCTGCTCCAGCCTTGCGCTGTGAATCGACCGGTCGGAGCCTATTCCGGAATTTCTGTGTTCTTGCTCATATCGGCGCTTTCCCGGGCGATCAGCTGATTCATCACCTTGATCATGTTGGCATGGGATTTTGCCAGCGGACCATTGGTTTTGTATTTGCCGTTGATGACGATGGCCGGTACGCCGGTGACGCCATAACGGGCCGCCATGGTTTTCGCCTGGCGCATTTTGGCATCCACCATGAAGGAATTGTAGGCGCTGCGAAAAGTCGCTTCATCGACGCCGTGCGCGGCAAAAAATGCCGCCAGATCATCCTCCGAGGTCAACCTCTGCTTTTTGTTCTGGATGGCATCGAAAAAATCCGCATGCACGACGTCGACGACGCCCAGAGCCTCGGCGGTGAAGTAGGCCTTGGCATGTTTGCCCCACAAGGCACTGAAAATGGCCGGCTGGCGAATGAACTGGACGTTGTCGGGTTTGTTCTTCAGCCATTCATTCAGGACCGGTTCGAAGCGGTAGCAATGCGGGCAGCCATACCAGAAAAACTCGATGATTTCGATTTTATCGGGATCCTGGGTGGGCTGGGCCGGGGAAATGACTTCATATCCCTGTCCGGGCCCGTTTTCAGCCTGGACAAACGGCATGAAGAGAAGACTTGACAACAGCAGGCTGAAGTGAAAAAACTTGGTATTCATCGTTATTGTTCTCCAATAAAAAAATAAACGCGGGGAAATTCGGTTTCTCCCGATAAATCCAAGCGCATGGCAAAGCCGCGGCAGCCCATTCCAGACGAATACGGGAGAAGACATCAATTTACAGGCGCCGGATTAATCCTCCCTGAATTTCCTGCGCCCGCGAAATGACGATAGGATTTTCATTTCCCGATCATCCACAAGCCTCAGTATTGATTCTAAAAGGCTGATCGCGCTCTATCGATGCCAGGTCATTACTGTCGTTTCGACCAGTGCAGCAGCGGGAGAAATTTGCGCTATAAGTCAATCCAGGCACCAGGAACCCTCCTGACGTCGGGATGACAATAACCATGGATTTCAGCTGGCTGAGCGACATGGCCGATCGGACTGCATTTTATTCAAGAAAAAATGCCGATTGCCATGGATTCTGCCGGAAAGTCCTGAACCTGCAAAACATCCTGGTTCAAGAAGCGCTTTCCTTTCCAGGAAAGCAATTTACGGCTTCATCATGGAGATGTAATAGGAGACGGCCTGGATTTCCTCTTCGCTCATTTTCTTGGCGATCAGGTTCATCATGTTGTTCGGGCTGTCGCTGCGTGCGCCGGTTTTGAAATCGGTCAGGGTCTTGATCAAATAATCCGCATGCTGGGATTTCAACACCGGGAAGCCAGCCGGTTCGTTGCCTTCACCATAGGGCCCATGACAGGCGATACAGGCGGACACTTCTCTCTCGACATCGCCATTGCGATACAGATCGCTGCCCTGGGTGATCAAATCCTGGACCTGCTGGGCCGGATCGATGGCTGTTTCGCCCGAGGATTCTTCCATCTCTTCCTCGTCTTCATCCTCATCTTCGTCCTCATCGACCATCAAAACCGGCAGTTCGTTTCGGGTGATTCTCTGTTTGTTATAATAGACGGCCAGATCCTCCATGTCCTGGTCGGAAAGGCCCATGGCCATTGGCGCCATGGTAGGATCGTTTCGGGCGTCGCTCTTGAAGGCCTGCAGCTGCCTGACCAGGTAAGTGATATTCTGGCTGGCCAGTTTCGGGAACATCGGCATCGCGCTGTTGCCCTTTTCGCCATGACAGCCTGCGCAGGAGGCGGCTTTGTTTTTTCCTGCCTTCAACTTGCCTTCAGCATGTAAAATACCAGAAGTACCAGCCAGCGCCAGTGCAATTGAAAGTGCCAACAATTTTTTCTTCATCAGATTCCCCTTCGGAATTGTGCAAACATACAGAGATTTGGGCCTTATAATCATAATATCTGAAGTTTCCCAGAAATTATTCAAGCCACCATGCGCAGCAGCACAGTGACCAGAGAATTTCCGGGGGGATTGCCGGGTTT
>JANEMG010000100.1 GCA_024511045.1 Gammaproteobacteria bacterium
CGACTTTTTTTGCCGATTCGATCATGATCGTCTGGTTTGGCCAGATGATGAACCAGACATTCAGGAACATGAAGATGCCCAGCAGTGCGCCGACATAGATGTCGATGGACATGCCGCCGCTCCTGACGGCAAAAATACCCAGTCCGGTTGCGACAGTCAGCAGAGCGCCCCAGCGAAACCAGCCGATTGCCCGGGGGGCCATTTTTTGCAGGACATCGGATTTTGCGTCGGCATCGGCTTCCTTGAAATATTCACCCTGCACGAAATTGAAATAATAGAGCAGACCGATCCAGGTGATGCCCGCCATGAAATGACCCCAGCGCAACAGCATTTCGATGCCGCTGCCAGTAGTAAAAATTTCCATCATTTCTCCTCACATTTGTTATTGGAATTATTCCACGCCACAGGAAATGACGTGGAGTCGAATGTTGTGTGTAATCCGGGTGGTTTGTCAAGTTATTGTTTTGTAATGGGGTGACAGGCTGGCTTTGGATTTGTTCTGGCGACAGGCGTTGCCTTGCTTCAGGAGAATTTATGCAGGCCCGTCATCCCGACGCCAGGGGGGATCTTGAAAGCCACCGGCAGGAGCGTGCAGTGATTCTTTCGTTGCTACAGCAGCTATTTTGGACGCACGCTGCATGGCTGCAGAGCAAGTACAGGATGGCGGTCAGAAGGCTGGGGCTGGACGGCGTGCCGGCTGATGCCGCCCCTGCTGGATGCTGGTAATTATTTTCTTGGCATCTATAAACACCCCTCCTTGGGATGTTCGAGAGTAACTACTCACCCATAGTAAAAAAGGCCTCTAAAGGCCTCTATGGGTGGTCTGTGGAGGAAGTGTCTTTGGCAGGGATACCAAAGTCAAGCCTGCAGGGATGTATTCACGGCGTCCTCCGGAACAGACTACCCAAAGGGGGCCGAGTAGTTACGTTCGAGATAAGAAAACAGCAAATGCGATGGGCTGTTTTCTTCATAAGCAATGGCTTGCGGCCATTGCTCATGCCGGCACATCCCTGTGCCGCATTAGTCCCCGTCATTTATGGAAGGTCACTATTTTGCCGTCTTCATCAGTTGGATGTTGGTACCGTTTTTTTCGTCATTTTTGGTCAGGTGGATGGTTCTGGCTGCATCGTCGTCCTCCAGCATGAACATGGTCATCCGGCCATCGGGCATATTCATTTCCATGATCTGGGGGTTTTTGTCCTGCAACTGTTTCTTGTAGAATTCGACGACTTTGTCGTAGGGGTCGCTGCTGAACAGGATGGCTGTCTGCATGCCTCCCTGCTCACCATTCTTGCTGCCTGTGATGGTGACCCCTCCCTCGACTTTTTCGATATTCGGGTAGATCGGCAGGCCGAAGCCGGCGAGATTGTCGACAGCGCCATATTTGATGGTGGTTTTCTGGTCGTCATCCAGTTTCATGATCAGTTCCGGCGCGTCGTCATTGCCGCTTTTCTGGATATACTTTCCGCACTTGAAAATTTAGCAGCCAGAAACAGCCGGCTAATAGAAACATATCACATATTAACAAATGCTTACGGCATTTTCTGGTGCTACTGTTTTGCTAAATTATGATTTGCCAACGGTATAATTTCCACGCTCTTCCCTTCTTCCGTTGCGGCCTGCTGGTCCTCGCCATTGTTGCAGGCGGCCAGTACCAGTGCCATGATTGCTGTCAACAGCAATGGGTATTTGTCGGTAGTCTTCATGTCGGTTCCTCCGGGGTGGTGTTGTCTTCTCTGTACCGTTCGATAACCAGTGAATCTGAGGATTAATCGATCGGCGCGTGTTTTAGATGTTTGCGGACTTCGTTGAGATATTTGCGGTCGAGGGGTTTTATCATCTCCTTGTCCAGCCTGGACAGGTTGAGGGCGGCCATCATCGCCGCTTTTTGAAAATTCTTGTGTTTGCGCATCAGCAGTGAGAGCAGGAATATCGCCTCCTCCTCGCTGATTTCTTCATTGTCGATCATGCGCTGGGCATTCGTGCTGACTACCAGGTAGGCGAGAATGCGCTTCCTACGGCTCATGAAGCCGATGTCAGGGACGCTGCGGGCAAGTTTCTCGAAGGCCTTGATGGCTTTGTCGGCAGTCTCGGTATTGCTGGGATCGTCAGCAGGATCGCCAGTGTTGTGATTGTCAGAAATGTTCATTTTGTCCAAGAGTTGGTTGGCATCTGTAAGCACCTGTCCATGGGTTGTTCAAGAAAGCAAAGCAGCCAGTGCGACAGGCTGTTTTCTGCATCATCAACGGCTTGAGGCCATTGCTTGCGCCGGCATCTCCCTGTGCCGGTTCAGTGCCCGTCATTTGTCGTTTTTCAGCAGGGAACCCAGATTGGCAAAGGGATTATGGGTTGCCGCCTGTTCGCTCCGGTTTTCCTGTGTCGAGGAGCCGTACCGGACATGTTCCTCGTAGCGCTGGTGTTCGTTGTCATGACAATACAGACACAGCAGTTCCCAGTTGCTGCCATCGGCGGGGTTGTTGTCATGGTCGTGATCCTTGTGGTGCACGGTCAGTTCCGAAAGATTTTTGTGGGTGAATTCCCGGGCGCAGCGACCGCATACCCAGGGAAACAATTTCAGCGCCTGTTCGCGATAGGATTTTTCCCGTTCCTGCTTGTAGCGTCTGGCCTCGGCAATGATCCGCTGGGCATTGTCGGTGTTTCGTTTCGGGGGCGTTTTGTTCATAATGGGGTCGATTGTTTTGGAGTAAGCCAATAAACAAATGTTAAACAATTACTGTTCCGTTGCCTACAAGATTCTGAGTTATTTTACCCGATGAAGTCGATTCGTTCCTGCAGATGCTATGATCTCGTCATGAAAGTGTCTTTGTCGATTGTCCTGTTGCTTGGCTGTGGACTGTTGTCTGCGGCGGAAAAGCCGGCTGTACCGGTCCGGGTGGCCGTTGTCGAGAAAACGGCCATGCGCCAGGAATTGCCCTTGACCGGCTTGTTTGCCTCCCGGCATGTATCCAGTCTCTCTTCCCGGGTGGATGCGCTGGTGGCGAAGGTGCTGGTTGAAGCCGGCGATTTTGTCCAGGCCGGCGCAGTACTCATTGAACTGGACAAGGCGTTGATCGAATACGATGCCCTGCGTGCCAGGGCCGCTCTGGAGGAAGCACGGGCGCGTCTCCGGGAAAGTGTGCGCAAGCGGGACGAGCTGGGCAAGCTGATGAAAAATCAATATCTGGCAAAAACCGCTTTTCAGGCTGCGGAGGCCAAAGTCCGGATCGACAGGGCCATCGTCAAGCGCCTGCAGGCTGCCCGGCGTCGCAGCCAGGAACTGGTTAGGCAGCACAGCATTGCGGCGCCGTTTTCCGGGGTGGTCAGCAGGCGCTTTGTCGAGGCGGGGCAGTGGCTGAAAGTCGGCAATGCCGTGCTGGAACTGGTCGATGTCGATGCACTGCGCGTCGAGGTTGCCGTGCCGCAGCGTTATTTCGCCGAACTGCAGGTTGGTACTGCCGCCGTCATTCATGCCGACGCGCTGCCGGGGCAGGCATTGTCCGCGGTGATCAGTCGCATCATACCGGTCGCGGATCGCACCGCGCATACTTTTCTGGTGTATATCGCCATCGACAACCAGCAGCGTCGCTACATGCCCGGCATGTCGGCTCAGGTGGTCCTGCAACTGGCCGGCGAGCGCGGCTCGCAGGCGGTGCTGCTGGTGCCGCGGGATGCCATCGTCAAGCAGGGCGGGCAGCAGGACCGGGTGTGGGTGGTCGATGCCAGTACCGGCGCGGCGACGGTCCAT
Organism: Gammaproteobacteria bacterium; assembly: GCA_024511045.1. Lineage (GTDB taxonomy): Bacteria > Pseudomonadota > Gammaproteobacteria > Methylococcales > Methylomonadaceae > JANEMG01. The sequence goes on from JANEMG010000100.1 coordinate 3,746, forward strand.
CCTATAACCGTGTCGACCGGACGCAGCTATCAGGGGCAGGTGGAAATTGTCGGCGGCGATCTTCAGGCAGGGCAGCAGATCGTTGTGCGCGGCAATGAAAACCTGCGACCGGGACAGCGGGTGAGGGTTCTGCAATGACCGGCAGGTCGGGGCGCAGGCGCTAATCATGTTTGCCTTTGTCATCAGGAACGGCGTGATCGTTGCCGTAGCCATCCTGGTACTGTGTCTGTTTGGCGCTGTCGCCATGTTCCGGGTGCCGGTGCAGATGATTCCGGATCTGGATGTACGCAGCATTGGCGTGCATACCCGCTGGCCGGGGGCGTCACCGCAGGATGTGGAAAAGGAAATCATTGTCGAACAGGAGGAATATCTGCGCGCCATTCCCGGCCTGCAGCGTATCACCGCCACGGCCAGTACCGGCAAGGCGGATATCGAACTGGAATTTTCCCACGCTTCCGATATCAATGAGGTGCTGGTCCGCGTCAACAATGCCCTGTCGCAGGTGACTTCCTATCCGGAAAATGTCGATCAGCCGCGCATCGTCACCAGTTCGCTGTCCAGCAATGCTTTCATGTATTTCCGTATCCAGCCGTTGCCGGGCAACCCCGGGTGGGTGGACATGGAACTGCAGCGGGATTTTATCGAAGATACCGTGAAAATCCACCTGGAGAGGCTGCCAGGCGTGGCCCAGGCGGATGTCTGGGGGGGTACGCGCAGGCAGGTGCGCATCTATGTCGACCCCGCCAGACTGGCACAGCGCCACATCAGCCTGGGTGAACTCAAGGAGGCGGTGCGCAAGCGCAACAGGGATGTCTCCGGAGGCGATCTGGACAGCGGCAAGCGCCGCTATCTGCTGCGCACCATCGGCCGTTTTCAGAATCTGCAGGATATGGAAAACCTGATCATCGCCCGGCGCGGCGATACCCTGGTACGCCTGCGCGATGTCGGCCATGCGGAAATGGACCGCTTCGAACCGCGGGTCAAGGCGTTCGCCAATGGCCGGCCGAACATTACCATCGGCATCCGCCGTGAAATCGGCGCCAATGTCATCGAAATCATGGCTGCGGTAATGCACAAGGTCGCCTGGCTGAACGAGGCGGTGCTGCAGCCGCGTGGCCTGCACATGCAGTTGACCAGCGAGGATGTGCAATATATCGAAAGCGCGGTTGCCGTGGTGATCAAAAATCTGCTCATCGGCGCGCTGCTGGCCGTCGTGGTGCTGTTCCTGTTTTTGCGTTCGGCGTCGGCGACCCTGCTCGGCGCTTGCGGCATTCCGGTTTGTACCATCGCCGCTTTTCTCGGTCTGCTGCTGATGGGACGCACCATCAATGTCATCTCGCTGGCAGGTGTCGCCTTCGCCATCGGTATGACACTGGACAACGGCATCGTGGTCCTGGAAAACATCTTCCGCCATCTGCACCTGGGAAAAAGCCGGGTCCAGGCTGCGCTCGATGGCGTTCGGGAAGTCTGGCCGGCCGTCCTTGCCTCGACGCTGACCACGGTATTCGTGTTCGTGCCCATCGTGTTCGTCGAGCAGGAAGCCGGGCAGTTGTATTCCGATATCGCCATTGCCATAGGCGCCGCGATCATCGCCTCGATGCTGGTGGCCATCACCGTCATTCCCAGCGCCTGCAGCCGGTTTCTGAGCATCCGGGAGACTGCCGTTGCGGGCCAGGAGGGCGGAGGCATGGCGGAAGTGCATGACTGGAGCCGGCGGGGCAGCGCCTGGATCATCACGTTCATCAGCTGGCTGATGCAGGGCCTGAAACGCCGCCTGCTGCTGTTGGCGGTGATTCTGACGCTGATTGCCGGTGTGCTGCTGTTGCTGATGCCCAAGGCGGAATATCTGCCGGAGGGCGAGGAGGCGAAAACCTTTGCCTTCCTGTTTGCCCCGCCAGGCTACAATCTGCAGGAAATGCTGTCCATTGCCGAACCGATCAATGCCTGGCTGACGCCCTATCTGCAGGACCAGCCGGAACGTTTTGCCCGCGGCGAAAGTCCGGTGCCGGCACTGCGCTTCATCGTCACCTACGTGCGCAGTCAGGCCATACTGTTCATTGTCGAGACCAGGGACCGCGCCCAGATCGATGCCTTGATAGAAATCCTCACGCAACGCTTTGCCGAAGTACCGGGGATGATCTCTTTTGCCTCGCGGGGCTCCATCTTCGCCAGCAACCTGGGCGGTACCCGCAGCATCAATGTCGATATCAGCGGCCCCGAACTGGCGCCGCTGTTTGCAGCAGGACGCAAAGTCTATGCGCAGGCCAGGGAAATCTTTGTGCATCCGCAGGTGCGTCCCCAGCCGTCGAATCTGAGCATGGGACAGCCGCTGCTGGAAATTCATCCCGACTGGCAGCGGGCTGCGGAACTGGGTTTCAATGCCGAAGAACTGGGCTATCTGATCTGGGCCTTTGCCGACGGCGCCTACCTCGATGAATTCTTTCTTGGCGACAAGAAGATCGACATGTTCGTGCATAGTTCCGTCGGAGCGCTGCAGACTCCCGAGGATATCGACAAATTGACCATCTACTCACCAAAAGGCGTGGTCATTCCCCTCAGCAGCATTGCCAGTATCGTGGAAACGGTCAACACCGAGACCATACGTCGGGTCGACGGCGAACGCACCGTGACCCTGTCCATCGTGCCCCCACGGGACATTCCCCTGGAGACTGCCCTGGCCAGGGTGAAGCGTGAAATTATCGACAGACTGCGGCAGTCGGGAGCGTTGCCGGAAGATATCTCGATCCGGATCAGCGGCGCCAGCGACCTGATGAAGGTCACGCGCGAAGCGCTTCGTGAAAACTTCCTGATTGCCATCCTGATCGCCTATCTGCTGATGGTGGCCATTTTCAGGCACTGGGGCTATCCGCTGCTGATCATCACCACGGTACCTTTGGGAATCAGCGGCGGCATCTTCGGGCTGTGGCTGTTCAATGCCGCAGGCCGGCTGCTGCCCTGGTTCGGCATGCAGCCGGTGCAGCAGCCCTTCGACATGCTGACCATGCTCGGTTTCCTGATCCTGATCGGCACCGTGGTCAACAACCCGATCCTGATCGTGGAAAAAACCCTGCGCAATATCGACAGCCAACGGATGCAGCCCATTCCAGCCATTGTCGAAAGCGTGCGTTCCAGACTGCGGCCGATGATCATGTCCAGTGTCACGACGATCCTGGGTTTGTCACCGCTGGTGTTCCTGCCCGGAGAAGGCACCGAACTGTATCGCGGCATCGGCATCGTGGTGCTGTTCGGCATCATGTTTTCCACACTGATCAGCCTGATTTTCATGCCGGTGCTGCTGTCCCTGCTGCTGCAGGGCGGGTGTTCGCTGCGCACAACCAGTAGGGGCAATCATGATCAGCCTCAATGAGGCCCGGCGGTTTGCGCATGCCTGGGTGACGGCATGGAATTCCCATGACATCGAAAACATTATCCGGCTCTATGCCGATAATGTCGTGATCGTTTCCCCCATAGCGGGCAAGCTCTTGGGCAACCCTGAAGTGGCGGGCATCGATGCGGTAAAAAATTATTTCATGGAAGGCCTGCGGGTATACCCTGATTTAAGGTTTGCTGTCTTGCATGTGCTGCCGGGAGAGCAGAGCATCGTTCTCCATTACCTCAATCAGCAGGGTGTCGAAGCTGCCGAGTGCATGCATTTCGACAATGATGGTAAAATCCTGCGCATGTTCGCACACTACAGTGCTTTGATCTGACCAGAATCCCGCAATTGCAAAACATGAAAAAAAATCGCCTCCTCAGCGATATCTGTGGGTAGATAATGCCGAAGTCTTAAGCTATCAAATTGAATTATATAAATAAAATGCGCGTTAGCGCCTCATTTTTTCTCGATATTAAAAACTTGTTACTTATTGAAAGCCTTCAACTGCCGCTGACCGCCATGGAGAGCGAAGCGAAGGCGGTTAGTCCCCGGTAGCGACCAGGGCCGCACTGTTTATCCGGCGTGCGAT
>JANEMG010000425.1 GCA_024511045.1 Gammaproteobacteria bacterium
CTTTAAATTTTCAAATGAAGGCATGCAAGGCGCGGCAACGCTATGATCCTTGCTATGTCAACTATTTTTTGAGATTTTTAGTGGTTTTTCTCCTCTGAAACTCTAAACTCTAGGAATTTATATGCCTGTCTATAATTACACCGCCCGTGACCGCAGCGGACAACCGCGCAGCAACGTGATCGAGAGCGCCACCCGGGATGCCGCTATCGTCGATCTGCGCGCCCAGGGTCTGCTGCCGCTGAAAATCACCGAGCAGAAGCGCGATGGCGACAGGCTCAACCGGTTCAGCTGGAACCCGCTGGACTACCGCGCCATCAACAGCTTCGACATCGAGCACGAATTCCACCAGATCGCGGTGATGCTGCGCAGCGGCATCAGCCTGCTGGACGCCCTGAACCAGACCATCCGGCATTGCCGCATCGGCGCCCGAAAGACCTGGGAACGCATCGCCAAGTGCATTCAACAGGGCAGCTCCCTGACCGATGCCCTGCAGGAACACAGCGTCTTCAGCAACTTTACGGTGCAGCTGGTCCATGTCGGTGAACAGACCGGTCATTTGCACACGGTCATGGACCAGGCCGCCGAGGAGATGAAGGCCAGCCGCAAGATCAGGAAGCAAATCCTCACCGCGCTGCGCTATCCGGCCTTCACGCTGCTGTTCGCCATCGGCCTGGTGGTATTCATGCTCACCAGCATCATTCCGGAAATCAAGAAACTGCTGCAGATCATGGGCAAGCCCATGCCGCCGATCACCCAGGCATTGATCAATGTCTCCGACTGGTTCATGGCCAATGGCCTGGGCATCGGCATTGTCAGCATTGCCTCTCTGGCTGGTTTCATTCTGCTCTATCACTGGCCGCCCAGCCGCCGGTGGATCGACCGCCTTTCTCTACGCCTGCCGGTGATCGGCCATGTACTGCGCCTGTCGGGCACGGTGGTGTTCGCCCGGGCCATGGGACTGCTGCTGCGCAGCGGCGTGGTCATCGTCGAGGCACTGGAAACCATGGAGAAACTGCATGTCAACAAGTACCTGGCAAGCCGCGTCGGCATTGCCCGCAAACGTGTGATGCAGGGTTCCTCGCTGGCCGATCCGCTGCAGTTCCCCGCCGGTTACATGCCCTTGATGCTGAACATGATCATGGTTGGTGAAAGCTCCGGCACCCTGGATGAAATCCTGCTGGAAATGACCGAGTACCACGATGAACTGCTGCAGCAGGCCATCGCCCGGCTGACCGGGCTGGTGGCGCCGGTCATGACCATCTTCGTCGGCGGACTGGTCGGCTTCGTCTATGCCGCATTTCTGGTGGCCATGTTCTCGGCCGCAGGAGGCAGTCCGTCATGAAGGTTTTTCCTGCCTGCCTCGGCCTCTGCCTGTCCGTCTCGACATCTGTACACGGTGAAACGCCGCAGGGCGGCAATCCGGTGTACAACCGGCATTCGCAGTTAAGCGTGGCCAATATCAACGAGGCGGCGGAAATCCTCCACGACCCGACCGTCGCCGCCGACAACCTGAAAAAGTCCCTGGCGCAAATTGCCACCAGGGCAAAAAACAAACTGCAGGCCATCGCTCCAGCCAATGCGGCCAATACTGCCGAAGCATCTGTGGAATCCGACGAAATCAGCGACCCGACGCGCATGACCGGTAGTTTCCGCAGCGCCCTGCGGCAGATGCAGGTGCGCACAACAACCAGCCTGGACAGCACCACCAGCACTCCCGCACTGCCCAAGGTATCACTGGCGGCGATCGTCTACGGCGATGCGGACAGTGCCTCGGCAATGCTGCATGTCAACGACCGGACGGTCATGGTCAAGGTGGGCGACAAGGCCTCCTTTCTGGACAACGGGCAGCTGATCGAAGTGGTGGTCCAGAAAATCAACCGCAACGACATCTGGCTGGTGGTCTACCCGTCCAGGCAGATCATTGTCCTTCGTTAATTGCATTCATTATTCATGACCATCAAACAAAGCCCTTTCCATTCGCTGCTGCTGATCATCCTGTTGAGCGCCTTTGCCGGCGCGGGCTTCAGTGCCAACAGCCTGGCCCGCAGCAAGCGCATCAAACAGATCGAGTTCAAGGATATCTCGGTGGGGAATGCCCTGCGCATTCTTTCCGAGCAGTCGCATCTGAACGTGGTCGCCTCCAGGGATGCCGCCGAGATCCATGTCACGATGTTTCTTCGCGATGTCACCGCCCTGGAGGTCATCGACGCCA
>JANEMG010000101.1 GCA_024511045.1 Gammaproteobacteria bacterium
CGACTTTTCGTATGCCTACTTTATTTCTCCTCTGCGCTATCGCACGCCGGATAAACAGTGCGGCCCTGGTCGCTACCGGGGACTAACCGCCTTCGCTTCGCTCTCCATGGCGGTCAGCGAACGATCAGACCCTGGAGGATATCGATCTGCTGTACAGCAGTGCGACGGCGCTGGGCGATGACTTCTGGGAAGTGCATGGCAGCAGGATGGAGTCCTGGCTGGAGCATGGCCGGACCTTCTACAAACTGGAAGGACCGCTGGTTTCGGAATGGTATCCCAATCAATATCTGTACATGGAGGACGACTCCAACTTCGAGGCCATCGTACGCCGCTGCGACGGCAAGACAGCGGTGCTGGAGCTGGCCAGGGATTACCGCACGGCGCACAACAACGTCTGGGGCATCACGGCCAAAAACCGTGAACAGAACTTTGCCCTCAATGTCCTGCTGGATCCAGACATCGATTTCGTCACCCTGCTGGGCACCGCCAGCACCGGCAAGACGCTGCTCGCCCTGGCCAGCGGCCTGACCATGACCATCGAACACAAGACCTACCAGGAAATCGTCATGACCCGGGAAACCGTACCGGTCGGCGAAGACATCGGCTTCCTGCCCGGCACCGAAGAGGAAAAGATGGCGCCGTGGATGGGGGCGCTGATCGACAACCTGGAACTGCTGGGCAGCCGTTCCGGCCACACGGAGTGGGAGCAGGACACCACGCACAATCTACTGATGGAGCGGGTCAAGATAAGATCGCTGAATTTCATGCGCGGGCGGACCTTTCTGAACCGTTTCCTGATCATCAATGAAGCCCAGAACCTGACCTCCAAGCAAATGAAGACCCTGATCACCCGCGCCGGACCCGGCACGAAAATCATCTGTATCGGCAATCTGGCGCAAATCGACACACCCTACCTGACCGCAACCACATCGGGTCTGACCTATATCGTCGACCGTTTCAAATCCTGGGAACATGGCGCCCACATCACCCTGAAGCGCGGTGAACGCTCCCGCCTGGCCGACTTTGCATCGGACCATCTATGATTGCCTGGCATAGATCCTGATCGGCCGATGCCGCACACACACCTGCGTCCCGAATGCTCATCTGCCATCCCGACATTCCACGCTGTCATCCCGACGCCAGGAGGGATCTGAAAGTCCACAGCCTCCTCAGCGCTTGAGATTTCTCCCTCTGGTCGAAATGATGCATTAACCTGTCATCCCGGCGTTCCACGCCGTCATCCCGACGCCAGGAGGGATCTTGCAAGCCTGATGCCCTTGTCCGACCTGGCAGAGTCTGCTTTGCCGCCTCAGGAAATCTGACGGCCTGCTCAAAAAAAATCAGTGCGGGCACCAGCGTCCATCCCGGGTGCTTGTTCAATAAATGGATTCCAGGTTTTTCTCGCCAATTTTCGGCCAGGCGCTCAGCACTGCCTTCACCAGCGTCGCCAGCGGAATCGCAAAAAACACGCCCCAGAATCCCCAGATGCCGCCAAAAAACAGAATCGCCACGATAATGGCGATAGGGTGCAGATTGACCGCTTCGGAAAACAGCAGCGGCACCAGAATCACACCGTCGATGACCTGGATAATGGCATAGGCGGCCAGCACATACATGAAATCGTCCGTCAGTCCCCATTGAAAATAGGCCACACCCAATACCGGAAAGGTCACCAGGGTCGCCCCGACATAGGGAATGATCACCTGCACGCCCATGAACACCGCCAGCAGCATCGCGTAATTCAGGTCCATCAGTTCAAAAGTGATATAGCTGGCGGTCCACAAAATGACGATCTCTATCACCTTTCCGCGTACATAGTTGCCTATCTGCATGTCTACTTCGCGCCAGACATGCAGGGTCAAGTGCCTTTCCCTGGGTAAAAACTGGGCGCACCAGCTCAGGATGTTGTCCTTGTCCTTCAGGAAAAAAAACACCAGCATGGGCACCAGAATCAGATAGATCATCGCCGTCACCAGTCCGACCACCGATGCGGCGGAAACCGACAGCAGGTCCTGAGTGTATTTCAGCAGTTCATCCTGAATGGTAAACATGAAAACCCGGAGTTTGTCTTCCGAGATGAACTGCGGATACATTTCCGGTAACCGCATCACCTGTGTCTGCGCCGCCTCGACCATGTCGGGAATATGCTGAAAAAGCTGCATGGTCTGGCTGTACAAAATTGGCATCAGGATAAACAGCAAATAGCCCAGGCCGGCCATGAACCCGGTAAAAACCACCAGCACCGCCGGCAGACGCGGCATATTCTGCTTTTCCGCTTTGGCAACCAGGCCTTCCAGCAGATAGGCCAGAACGATGGCAACGAAAATTGGCAACAACAGATCCAGCAAGGAATAGATCAGCAGGAAGCCGATCAATAAAATCAGCGCCAAGGCAACCGCCTGGGAATTGGGCAGGAAACGCCTGACGAATTCGGCAATGCTATGGAAATTGAAGGGTTCGGGTTGTTGTTTCATTTATTGTTTTTTGTGCTCTCACCAGTTCGGCACCATTCTACAACAATGGACTGTCCCGTCTGCAAAAATTCACTGACAGCCCTGTTGCATAAGAACCAGCACGTTCCGACAGTTTGCTGTACTTGCCACGGCTACTGGCAATTGTGCACGCAGCCGTAAACAACGCCATGGCAGACAGTGCGTTCAATCCAGGCAAAAGATCGCAAAAAAACCTGTTCTGGCAAAAAAATTATCCTGCATGAAAAGCTACTGAATTATCAGCAGATTCCCTCTTTCCACGCACAACTTATCCACAGGCAGAATACAGCATAACCACATCATATGGGGCTTATGGTAAGACAAAACCACAAGATGATGTATAATTACAGCAGGTCACAAATTTGTCCCTCTGCCGCCACCGGAAACCTGCGCAGCCTCTGCACGCAGAAAAATCAGCCCAGAAAAGGCCGGCAGAACAATGATTTGTACCGCCCCAAAACCCGGCCATTATTTTTTTACCTGCAGCCAGAATGGATCAGGACTGTTACTACATGCCTCGACATACCCGAGCCCTATCAGGGAACAGGACGGATTGACTCTCGCTATTTTTGTTTTCCGGAGGAGCCATGGAAACCGAATCAGTATCGCCCAACGACATCATTCACCCGGCAGCGACCGAAACGCCCGGCAGCACTGCTGAAATACAATCGGTAGCACCCGGTGAGGTCCGCGTCATACGCCGCAACGGCAAGGTGACGACCTTCGATGTGAAAAAAATCAACGTCGCCGTCACCAAGGCCTTTCTGGCCATCGAAGGCGGCAATGCCGCCGCCAGCAGCCGCATCCATGAAACCGTCGCGGAACTGAGCAACCAGGTGGAAGCGGCGCTGACCCGGCGTCTGCCCAGCGGCGGCACCGTGCATATCGAGGATATCCAGGACCAGGTGGAACTGGCCTTGATGCGCAATGGCCATCACAAAGTCGCCCGCGCCTACGTCCTGTACCGTGAAGAGCATGCCCGTCTGCGCGCCGAAGCGCAGCAGCAGGATAGAACAGAAACCACCCAGCTGCAGGTCACGGCCGAGGATGGCAGCAGCAGGCCGCTGGACCAGCAGCGAATGCAGCAGATCATCGCCGAGGCCTGCCGGGATCTGGAAAATGTCAACGAACAGCTTATCTATCAGGAAACCCTGCGCAACCTGTTCGACGGCGTCCCGGAAAAAGACATCGCGCCGACGCTGGTAATGAGCGCCCGCACCAAAATAGAGACGGAGCCGAACTACTCCTTCGTCGCGGCCAGACTGCTGCTGGACAACATGCGCGAGGAAGCCCTGACCTTCATCGGCAACGGCAGCCTGAAAGCGACCCAGCAGGAAATGCAGGAACGCTATGCGGAATACTTCGCCGATTACATCCAGCGCGGCATCGAACTGGAGCTGCTGGACCGCACGCTGCAGCAATACGACCTGCAGAAACTCGGCCAGGCCATCGTCGCCGAGCGGGATCTGCAGTTCAATTACCTGGGACTGCAGACCCTCTACGACCGCTATTTCATCCACCATGGCGATACCCGCTTCGAACTGCCGCAGGCCTTCTTCATGCGCGTCGCCATGGGACTGGCGATCAACGAAATCGACCGGGAAAGCCGCAGCATCGAGTTCTACAATCTGCTGTCCAGCTTCAACTTCATGAGCTCCACCCCCACCCTGTTCAATTCCGGCACCTTGCGCCCGCAATTGTCGTCCTGCTACCTGACCACCGTGCCCGACGACCTGGACGGCATCTTCAGCGCCATCCGGGACGACGCCATGCTCTCCAAATTCGCCGGCGGCCTGGGCAACGACTGGACCCGGGTGCGCGCCATGGGCGCCCATATCAAAGGCACCAACGGCAAGTCCCAGGGCGTCGTGCCGTTCCTGAAGGTCGCCAACGATACCGCGGTCGCGGTCAACCAGGGCGGCAAGCGCAAGGGCGCCATGTGCGCCTACCTGGAAACCTGGCACCTGGACATCGAGGAATTCCTGGATCTGCGCAAGAACACCGGCGACGACCGGCGCCGCACCCACGACATGAACACCGCCAACTGGATTCCGGACCTGTTCATGCAGCGCGTCGCGGAAGACGGGCAATGGACGCTGTTCTCCCCGGAAGAAACCCCCGACCTGCACGACCTGTACGGCGCAGCCTTCGAAAAAGCCTACGTCGCCTACGAGGAGAAGGCCGACCGCGGCGAAATACGGAACTTCAAGCGCCTGCCGGCCAATACCTTGTGGCGCAAGATGCTGTCCATGCTGTTCGAGACCGGCCACCCATGGATGACCTTCAAGGACGCCTGCAACCTGCGTTCCCCGCAGCAGCATGCCGGCGTCATCCACAGCTCCAACCTGTGCACGGAAATCACCCTGAACACCTCGGACAACGAAATCGCCGTATGCAACCTGGGCTCCATCAACCTGGCCGCGCATATCGGCGACGACGGCCTGGACATGGACAAACTGGAAAAAACCATCACCACCGCGATGCGCATGCTGGACAATGTCATCGACTACAACTTCTACAGCGTTCCCCAGGCGCGCCGCGCCAACCTGCGCCACCGTCCGGTCGGCCTGGGCATCATGGGTTTCCAGGACAGCCTGTACAAAAGCCGCATCGCCTATACCTCGGAACAGGCCATCGAATTCGCCGACCGCACCATGGAAGCGGTCAGCTACTACACCATCAAGGCCTCCACCGACCTGGCCGAAGAACGCGGCAGCTACGCCAGCTTCGACGGTTCGCTGTGGCAGCAGGGCATCCTGCCCATCGATTCCCTGGAAATCCTGCAGGAGAGCCGCGGCAAATATCTGCAGGTGGACCGCTCCCAGACCTTCGACTGGGACAACCTGCGGCAGCGCATCAAAAGCGTCGGCATGCGCAATTCCAACACCATGACCATCGCCCCGACCGCGACCATCTCCAACATCTGCGGCGTATCGCAATCCATCGAACCGACCTACCAGAACCTGTTCGTCAAATCCAATCTCTCCGGGGAATTCACCGTGGTCAACCCCTATCTGGTCGCCGATCTGAAGACCCTGGACATCTGGGATGAAGTCATGATCAACGATCTCAAGTACTACGACGGCAGCGTGCAGCGCATCGACCGCATCCCCGAGGACCTGAAGCTGCTCTATGCCACCGCCTTCGAAATCGAGCCGGGCTGGCTGATCGAAGCTGCATCGCGGCGCCAGAAATGGCTGGACCAGGGGCAGTCCCTGAACCTGTACCTGTCCGAGCCCGACGGCAAAAAACTGGACGCCCTGTACAAGCTGGCCTGGCTGCGCGGCCTGAAGACCACCTACTACCTGCGCAGCATGGGCGCCACTCATGTGGAAAAGAGCACCCTGGCCGACGGCAAGCTGAACGCCGTGCCGGTGGACGCGGAAAGCGCCAAGGTCTGCTCCATCATCGACCCGGAATGCGAAGCCTGCCAGTAACGCAGAATTTCATCGACAACCTCGGAAAAGGAAACAAGCCATGCTAAATTGGGACGATCCCCTCGCACAATTGCAGTCAACCGAACCAGCCCCTGCGGAACCGGTCAAGGTCCGGCCGGGCATGGGCCTGCAGGACAACCAGGACATCATGCGCACCGCCGGCGCCGCGCCGTCGGTCGACCCCAACCCCGACACCGCGCCGGCAGCACAGCAGGAAACCCGCACCGACGAGGAATTCCTGCAGGGCACCGGTCTGGAAGACATCGAAATGGGCGCACGGCGCATTCAGGTGGACGACAAGCAGATCATCAACTGCCGCGCCGATCTCAATCAGCTGGTGCCCTTCAAATACGACTGGGCCTGGCAGAAATACCTGGACGGCTGCGCCAACCACTGGATGCCGCAGGAAATCAACATGACCGCGGACATCGCCCTGTGGAAGAGCGCCGACGGTCTGACCGAGGACGAGCGCACCATCATCAAGCGCAACCTGGGCTTCTTCTCCACCGCCGACTCCCTGGTGGCCAACAACCTGGTGCTGGCCGTGTACCGGCACATCACCAATCCGGAATGCCGCCAGTACCTGCTGCGGCAGTCCTTCGAGGAGGCCGTGCACACCCATTCCTACCAGTATGTCGTGGAATCCCTGGGCATGGACGAAGGCGAGATCTTCAATATGTACCGGGAACTGCCAGCGGTGGCCAGAAAAGCGGAATGGGCCCTTCCCTTCACCCAGCATCTCAGCGACCCGCACTTCCATACCGGCACGCCGGAAAACGACCAGAAGCTGCTCCGGGAACTGATCGCCTTCTACGTCATCTTCGAAGGCATCTTCTTCTACGTCGGCTTCACCCAGGTGCTGTCCATGGGCCGGCGCAACAAGATGACCGGTACCGCGGAACAGTTCCAGTACATCCTGCGCGACGAATCCATGCACATGAACTTCGGCATCGACGTCATCAACCAGATCAAGCTGGAAAACCCGCACCTGTGGACGGACGCCTTCAAGCAGGAAACCATCACCATGATCCGGGAAGCCGTGGAAATCGAAACCCAGTACGCCTACGACACCATGCCGCGCGGCGTGCTCGGGCTGAATGCCTCGATGTTCAAGGCCTACCTGCAGTTCATCGCCAACCGCCGCTGCAGCCAGATCGGCCTGCCCGGACAATACCCCGGCGTCAGCAACCCCTTCCCGTGGATGTCCGAGGTCCTGGATCTGAAGAAGGAGAAGAACTTTTTTGAAACCCGGGTCACCGAATACCAGACCGGCGGGGCTTTGAGTTGGGATTGAAAATTGCGGGCTAAAATCACCTGATCAGCCATGATTCTCAGCTCTGCTGAAAGCCACAAATTTCTTGTCATCCCGATGCAAGGGGGGATCTTGAAGATCATGGGCATGCACGGGCGCTGAAGATTTCTCCCGCTGGTCGAAATGACAGACAAGCCGGGATGTCCTGGCTTTGATTGTACTACCTGATCAGCCATGTGCCTCTCAGCCCTGCTGAAAACAACTAAATCCTTGTCATCCCGACGCAAGGAGGGATGATGTGTCAACACTTTTCCGGACATAAAGTTACACAGATTTATGACGGTTTTCGTAGTCTACCGGTGATAAATAATCATTGGTGGAATGAAGCCGTATCCGGTTGTAGAACACCTCAATATATTCAAATATTTCCTCTGTACATGACAAAAAAATTATCGAGCACACAACGACAGATTATTACGAACTGGGTCTGGAAGGCTTGGTCGCAGTATTGAAA
>JANEMG010000426.1 GCA_024511045.1 Gammaproteobacteria bacterium
CTATGCCGGTTGCTGTGGACAGCCTCCGTTTGATTTGGTTTTGTGTGTTCATGCCGTGAAGCATGCAGCAAACGGTACATTTTGTCCAGATGTTTTTTATGGGTAAAGGGCAGGGCTAGGGTATAGCCTGCATCAACGAACAGGAGCGACCGATGGAAGCGCTTGATCAAATCACCACGACGCTGGCCCTGACCATGGGGCTGGCATGGGCCAGCGGCATCAACCTGTATGCCACCCTGCTGACGCTGGGGATAATGGCCAACACCGGCAACATCGAACTGCCGCCCAACCTGGAAGTGGTCGCCAATCCGTTGGTGATCGGCGCTGCCGGCTTCATGTATGTGGTGGAATTTTTCGCCGACAAAATGCCCGGCGTCGATACCGGCTGGGACACGATCCATACCTTCATCCGCATTCCTGCCGGAGCCATGCTGGCGGCCGGTGCGGTCGGCGAGTTGAACCCCGCCGTGGAAATTGCCGCAGCGATACTTGGCGGCAGTCTGGCCGCAGGATCTCACGCCACCAAGGCCGGGTCGCGCGTGCTGATCAACACCTCCCCGGAGCCTTTCAGCAACTGGACGGCATCCATTGGCGAGGACATCGCGGTATTCGCCGGCGTCTGGGCCGCCATTCAGCATCCCGTATTTTTTCTGGTGGCGTTGTTTGCCTTCATCCTGTTTGCCATCTGGCTGCTGCCCAAGATATGGCAGGGTGTGAAAAAAGTCTTCCATTTTATCATTGGTTTATTCAGCAAAAAGACGGACACCCCGCCGCGCATCGAGCCGCCCCCGGAAAAACAGTGAAGTTTTTTTCTTGACTAAAGGCGCGTATCGCTGTTTAATACGCGCTTTCCAAATCTACGCACGCCCAGGTAGCTCAGTCGGTAGAGCAGAGGACTGAAAATCCTCGTGTCGGCAGTTCGATTCTGTCCCTGGGCACCATCATTCCCCCTTCAAACCGCACAATACTGTGCGTCGGTATCTGCATAACCCTGCATCGCTTTGCAAGATTAGAGCGCAGACCGCTGTTCATGCCGCTTGCATTCGAGTGCGTTGTCTTCTTTTATCCGCTTCAGGCAGGTTTTCTGCTCTGTCGATGCCGACAAGAACAACCCATGGGAACTGTCGACCGCTGCCAGGCAACTATTGTTCAATCACACCACAGGCAACTCTGGCGCCTGCCGCGCCGGTTGGCTGCGTTGTCAGGTCGTCCCTGCCGGCATGTACGATCACGGCCTTGCCGACAATGCTGTTGGCGCCGTGCAAAGACACCACGGTATCCAGACGTTCGTATCGGGCATTGCCACTGGCGTCGGCTTTGATATTGCCCAGATCGCCGACATGGCGGATCCTGTCGTCGGGACCACCATGGGCCGTGGCATTGGGATTGAAATGCCCACCGGCAGATTTTCCGTCTCCAGAACTGCAATCGCCTTTTTCATGGATATGGAAGCCATGGGGGCCTTGTGTCAACCCTGTCATTTCGGCTTTGATCAGGGTTCCGTCGGCCTGCTGCGTAAAAGTTACCGTGCCTGAGGCCGTGTTGCCGATGGTCGGCGCGAGTCTTGCCTGCGTTTTTTTCGGATCGGCCGCATCTGCAGCAGGTGCCTCACTGTAACCGGTATTCGGCATGATGACCGCATAAAACAAACAGCTCATCAAGAATTTGGATCTGAACATGGCGGTGTCCTCTGGTTGATTGATGCAATCGTTCTGCAAAGGGTCCTCCAGAATGGAGACCGGATTAATCATAACCCGGATTCGAAACGGAAGAGCAACTAAAATGCGGCCCGCTGCCATGCTTGTATTTTCATAGGCTTGACCAGCCTGCGCGGGTTTGAGTGGAAACGGTCAGATGAAATTCAATTCCGATACAATTCGGGACGGGTATGCGTCAGCACCGGCATGTTCTGCCGCACTTCACGCAGATAGTCCAAATCGATATTGCATGAAACCAGACAGGGGCGCTCCGGCGCGCAGCACAGAGTTGCTCCCCAGGGATCGATAACGACGCTGTGGCCAAAGGAGGTGCGCCCAGGATAATGTTCACCCCACTGGTTCGGAGCGACGATATAGACCTGGTTTTCGATGGCTCTGGCGGTCAGCAGCGGCAGCCAGTGATGCTTGCCGGTATGCAGAAAAAATGCCGCAGGGACGAAGATGATCTCCGCCCCTTTCGTCGTCAGCGCCTGGTACAGTTCCGG
>JANEMG010000427.1 GCA_024511045.1 Gammaproteobacteria bacterium
CTATCTTGACAATCGTCGCCTCCGTTTGATTTGGTTTTGTGTGTTCATGCCGTGAAGCATGCAGCAAACGGTACATTTTGTCCAGATGTTTTTTATGGGTAAAGGGCAGAGTTAGCCTGCCTCTGTCAGATCAAGTCTGAACTACTACACGTAAAGGGAATTGCTGGGATAATGCGGTCGCTGAAAGCTTTTTTCATACCTTGAAAACCGAACTGACTCATCATTGCAACTTCAAGACGAGAAAGGAGGAGGCTAAACGACTACAATTGAGGTGTTCTACAACCGGATACGGCTTCATTCTGCCAATGATTATTTATTGCCGGTAGACTACGAAAACCGTCACAAATCTATGTAACTTTGTGTCCAGATGCGTCCAGAAAAGTGTTGACACATCATTTCGCCGATGGTCATGGCCAGGGTTTGCAGCAGCGATCACTGCTCGTCCGGTTCCAGAACCTCCAGGTAGTCGACTTCTATCTTTACGTTGTTCCAGTTTTTATCCACTTCGCCAATGATTCTGATCTTGTTTTTCGGCGTGACCGTTGCGCCGCGGAAATCTTCGTCGTCGATTTCCACTTCGATTTCGCCGGTGGCGTCCTTGAACAGATAATGTTCCTCAGAAATCTGTTTGACGAGGTTTCCTTCCAGAGTCACCTTGGCATCGTCCGGCATTTTCCTGGTAATTTCCACAGTCACGACTGTCGTTGTTGCACCGGGACCTTCGAAACCGGCATAGGTGTTCATGGCAAGCAGCAGCATTGCGGACAGGAGGGCAATTTTTTTGATCATGGGTGTACTTCCGTGCAGTTTGAATGAAGTTGTGATTCTAGCGGATGGCTTTTCTGTCGGGCAAGCATTTTTTGATGGTTGCCCGATGCGTTGTCATTGAGCCTGGTGGGAATGAAACAATTGCTGGGCATAGTGCAGGCAGGGATGTTTGATTCGAACCCAAAACAGCTGGCGCAGGTCCGGGATATGCTGGGCGGTATGTGCCCGACAGCGAAGTCCAGGATTCTGGATCACACGTGGCAGGCAGCGCCGCACACTGTTCCGACCTGGATCAGGAGGTGGTCGGCAAGGACAGGCTGCCGCAAAAAAATTGCTTTCGGCCGCGGTAGGCTTTCCAGGAATCGGACTTGCCAATCGGCGTGGATGTCCTGGACTGGTACCGCATTACTGCGGCATTCCGAGAGATCATCAAAGACAACCATGCAGTCATCCATTCGTCTTCCTCGAAGACAGTTGAAGGAACAAAATCTGCCGGCGATTCCGAAAAGGGTGTGATAACGTCCTCTTCCGGGTCATTCTGCCCTGGGTGTTTTGCGTGATGCGCCATTTGACAGTAAAATGCCATCCATCTGCTCCCAAGGCATCATTGCCGATTGCAGGTGTCGTCATCTCTCTTACCTGATTCCGGACAAAAGCCATTATGTCAAAATTCAACTTCGCACTGCATCATGTCAGTCTTCTGGTCTCCGATACGCGAAAAGCACTGGATTTCTATCATAGGATTCTTGAACTGCCGCTGGCGGATCGGCCCGATATGGGCTTTGACGGTGCATGGCTGCAGGTGGGGGCTCAGCAGATCCATTTGCTGGAACTGGAAAACCCCGATCCCACCACCGGTCGGCCGGCGCATGGCGGCCGGGACCGGCATTTCGCCATGACAGCCGATTCCATCGATGCCATACGCGAGCACCTGGATGAGGCCGGCATCAGCTACAGTTTGAGCAAGTCGGGCCGAAAAGCACTGTTCTGCCGCGATCCCGACGGCAATGCCGTGGAAATCATCCAGCGTGGACATGAACCCCAGGCCGCAGGCAGCTGATTTCAAAGCGCACGACAGTCCTTTCGTTGCGCTTGTCATGGCCAACGCCAGCCTGTCTGACAGGCAATTACAAAAGCTGGCATTTGCAATTTCTTTACGGTAATATAGCGCCTTCGGAGAGGTGGCTGAGTGGTCGAAAGCGGCGGTCTTGAAAACCGTTGAGGGTTTGTAGCCCTCCCAGGGTTCGAATCCCTGCCTCTCCGCCAATTTAAAACATCAAGTTATTGATTTTAATAGATTATTGCCTTTGGCTGAAAAAATTAGCCCCCCAATTAGTCCCCCACAGGACTTAAACCCAATCATCCAGCAATTCCCCCAGCAGGTTCAGCTTCTGTGCCGTCTCGGCCAATGAAACCTGCGCAAAGGCGTCATGC
>JANEMG010000102.1 GCA_024511045.1 Gammaproteobacteria bacterium
CCTTCGATGTCCTCGCCGCAACCTTTCCGGCCGGCACCGTCAGCGGTGCGCCGAAAATCCGCGCCATGGAAATCATCGCCGAATTCGAGCCTGTGAAACGCGGCGTCTACTCCGGTGCGGTCGGCTATATCTCCTGGTCCGGCAATCTCGATACCGCGATTGCCATTCGTACCGCCGTGATCAAGGACCGGACCCTGCATATCCAGGCAGGAGCCGGTATCGTCTACGATTCCATACCACGCAATGAATGGGACGAAACCATGAACAAGGGTCGCGCGGTGTTCCGGGCGGTGAGCATGGCCGAAGCCGGACTGGATGAAGGAGAGGCATCATGAGCAAATTGCGCGTGGTGATGATCGACAACTATGACTCGTTCACCTACAACCTGGTGCAGTACCTGGGCGAACTGGGCGCCGATGTGCGGGTGGTGCGCAACGATGAAGTCAGCATCGCCGACATTGAGAACATGGCTCCCGACAGACTGGTGATCTCACCCGGGCCCTGCACGCCGAAACAGGCCGGTATCTCGGTCGAGGCAATCCTGGCCTTTGCCGGAAAATGCCCGATACTGGGTGTCTGCCTGGGCCACCAGAGTATCGGCCATGCCTTCGGCGGGCGAATCGTGCGTGCCAAAAGCATCATGCACGGCAAGACATCGAAGGTCTACCACTATGACCGTGGGGTATTCAAAGGCTTGGCCAATCCCTTCGTCGCCACCCGTTACCACTCCCTGGTGATCGACCAGGACAGCCTGCCGGACTGCCTGGAAATCACCGCCTGGACCGAAGATCATGACGGCAACAGGGAGGAGATCATGGGGGTGCGCCACAGGCAGCTGGATATCGAAGGGGTGCAATTCCATCCGGAATCCATCCTCACCGAATACGGCCACGACATGCTGCGAAATTTCCTGATCTGGTAATTGCCCATGACCATGCAAACAGCCCTGCAGTTATTGCTGAACAAAGAAAATCTTTCCACGCAGCAGATGCGTCAGGTGATGCATCTGATCATGAGCGGCGGTGCCACGCCGGCGCAGATCGCAGGTTTTTTGATCGCCCTGCGCTGCAAGGGGGAAACGGTCACCGAAATCGCCGCGGCGGCCGAAGTGATGCGCGAGCTGGCGACCCGGGTGGATGTCACGGGCGCACATCTCATCGATACCTGCGGAACCGGTGGCGACGGCGCCAATACCTTCAATATATCCACGACCTGCGCCTTCGTAGTCGCGGCGGCCGGCGGCCAGGTCGCCAAGCACGGCAACCGCTCCGTTTCCAGCCGCTCCGGCAGCGCCGATGTCCTGGAACTGGCCGGCGTCAATCTGGACCTTTCCGCAGAACAGATTGCCCGCTGCATCGAGGAAATCGGCGTCGGCTTTCTGTTCGCCCCGAAACATCATGGCGCGATGCAGCACACCATCATGCCGCGCCGGGAAATGGGCGTCAGAACGCTGTTCAACCTGCTCGGTCCCCTGTCCAATCCCGCCGGCGCGCCAAACCAGTTGATCGGGGTGTTTGCCGAACAGTGGGTCGAACCGATGGCCCGGGTGCTGCAGCAGCTTGGCAGCGAACATGTCCTGATCGTGCATGCCGATGACGGACTGGATGAAATCAGCATTGGCGCGCCAACCAGCGTCGCGGAGCTGCGCCATGGCAAGGTCCAGACCTACCGCATCACGCCGGAACAATTCGGCATCGACCGGGCAGACCTGTCGACGCTGGCCGTGGACAGCGTGGCAGCCAGCCTGCAGATGCTCGAAGCGGTACTGGACAACCAGCCAGGGCCGGCGCGGGACATCGTCATGCTCAATTCCGGGGCGGCCATCTATGCCGCCAACATCACACCGACGCTGGCCGACGGCGTGACCGCGGCCGGTCAGGTGCTGGCCGATGGCGCCGCCAGGGCCAAATTGTCGGCATTGATCGAATTTTCCCGGCAGCAGAGCAAGGCATGATTATTATCAACTGGACAGAATCATGAACCACACTCCCGATATCCTGAAAAAAATTCTCGCGAAAAAAGCCGAGGAAATTGGCCGCAGGCAGTTGCGTATGAGCATTTCCGACCTGCAGGAGATCGCCGCAGACACCGAACGGCCACGCGGTTTCCAGCGTGCCCTGCAGGAGCGCGTGCTGCAGAAAAAGCCGGCAATCATCGCGGAAATCAAAAAAGCCTCCCCCAGCAAGGGCGTGATCCGCGCCGACTTCAATCCCGTCGACATCGGCAGGGATTATGCGATGCATGGCGCCACCTGCCTGTCGGTCCTGACCGACAAGGAATTTTTTCAGGGCGCCGAGGTCTACCTGCAAATGGTCCGGGAAGCCTGCCCGCTGCCGGTGCTGCGCAAGGATTTCATGATCGACCCCTACCAGATCTACGAAGCCCGCGCCCTGGGTGCCGACTGCATCCTGCTGATCGTGGCCGCGCTGGAGGACAGCCAGATGCAGGAATTGAGCGAAGCGGCGAAGGAACAGGGCATGGACGTACTGGTCGAGGCCCATGACCGGCAGGAACTGGAGCGGGCGCTGCACATCGATACGCCGCTGATCGGCATCAACAACCGGGACCTGCGCAGCTTCGAGACAACCCTGCAGACGACCCTGGAACTCAAGGAAATGCTGCCGGACGACCGCATCGTCATCACAGAAAGCGGCATACATACCGCGGCAGATGTGCAATTGATGCTGGAAAACGATATCTACACATTCCTGATCGGCGAAGCCTTCATTCGCGCGGACAGCCCCGGACAAAAAATGCGTGAATTGTTTGCCCTGCCTTAGGGCTGCTTGTCTCAGCAAGGGCTTCGTGAGCAACATGACAAAGAAGCATCAGTGCCGCATCTCTTCACCTTTGCCGCTTGAATGATTTTGCAGGAAATGGATTGCTTCCTGTCTTGTTGGGAGGGGGCATGCATTATCCGACCATGCTGTCTGCAGCCATTTGCCGCGGCGTATTTTTCTCAACCGGCAAGGTAAAAAGAGGTCCCTATGGGTGGTCTGTGGAGGAAGTGTCTTTGGCAGGAATACCAACGTCAAGCCTACAGGGATGTATTCACGGCGTCTTCCGGAACAGACTACCTATAGGAGCCCGAGTAGTTACCCGGCAAGTATCTCCCCTTAGGCGGCTTATCGAACCTGTCAATGAAATGAATTCATGCGCAAAATCCTAGCGATCGGCATTCTCCTGGCAGTGATCGCTGCAGCCGGCATCTACCTGCTGCAACGTCCCGAACCCATACCGGTCATCATCCATAGCGTTGCCGAGGGCGCGGTCGAGGCCATCGTTGCCAACACCCGGGTGGGTACCGTCAAGGCCTGCCGCCGCGCCTATGTGGCGCCAGCGGCCAGTGGCCAGCTGGCCAAGCTGAACGTCCGGGAAGGGGATGCGGTCAAGAAAGGCGCCGTTCTGCTGGAAATCTGGAACGACGATCTGAAGGCGCGCATCGCCCTGCGCAAAAAGGAAATTCAGGTCAAGGAAGCCGCCGCCCGGCAGGCCTGCAGCATCGCCAGCGGTGCGGAGCGCATCGCCCGACGCACCAAACTGCTGCAAAAACATGACGGCATCATCTCCCAGGAACAGGTCGACGATGCCGTCACGGTGGCGCAGGCCAAGCGCGCCGCCTGCCAGTCGGCAATGGCCGCGGTGCAGGTCGGCAGGGCCGCCCTGACGGCCGCCAAGACCGATCTGGAGCGTACCATCCTGCGCGCGCCCTTCGATGGCAGGGTCGCGGAAATCAATGTCGAACTGGGTGAATTCGTCACCCCGTCACCGCCCGGCATCGCTACCCTGCCGGCGATCTATTTGCTGGACATCAGCTGCCTGTTCATATCCACGCCCATCGACGAGGTCGACGTGCCGTTGCTTCGGCTCGGCATGCCGGCCAGAATCACCCTGGATGCCTTCCCGAAACAGCATTTCCCGGGAACGGTGACGCGCATTGCCCCCTATGTCCAGGAAAAGGAAAAGCAGGCCCGCACCGTGGAGGTGGAGGTCACCCTGAACGAGCAGCAACTGCTGAAACGCCTGCTGCCAGGCTACAGCGCCGATATCGGGGTAATCCTCGCCACCAGGCGGAAGGCGCTGAGAATCCCCACCGCGGCCATCCTGGAAAACGACCGGGTACTGCTGGTCGGCAAAGACGGCCTGCTGCAGGAACGCGTCATTCAAACCGGCCTGGCCAACTGGGACTACACCGAAGTCCTGTCCGGTCTCGCAGCTGGCGACAGAATCGTGCTCTCCACCGGCAGGGACGGCGTAGAGGCTGGCGCTTATGTCACCGCCGAACAGACGGCGCAATGATTCAACTGGAAAACATCCATCGCTACTTCCAGGTGGGCGAGCAGACGGTGCATGCCCTGAACGGCATCGACCTGAAGATCGATGCCGGCGAGTATGTTTCCGTGATGGGCCCTTCCGGCTCGGGCAAGTCGACGCTGCTGAACATCATCGCCCTGCTGGACCGGCCTTCCTCCGGGCGCTATCTGCTGAACTGCCGCGATGTCACGGAACTGGACGACAACACTCTGGCGAACATTCGCCGCGACAATATCGGCTTCGTGTTCCAGTTCTTTCACCTGATTCCCCGCCTGACCGCCGCGGAAAACATCGAAATGCCGATGATCCTGGCCGGCATCGACCCCAGAGAGCGCAGGCACAGGGTGTCGCAGGCGCTTGCCGCGGTCGGCCTGAGCGATCGCGCTAAACACCGTCCCGACCAGCTCTCCGGAGGCCAGCGGCAACGCGTGGCGATCGCCCGCGCCACGATCATGCGCCCCGGCGTGCTGCTTGCCGACGAACCCACCGGCAACCTGGATCGTGCTTCCGGCATCAGCATCATGCAACTGCTGGAAGAACTGAACCGGCGGAACATGACCCTGATCGTCATCACCCACGACCGGGAACTGGGCTCGCGGGCCAGCCGGTCGCTGCAAATGCTGGACGGGGAAATCGTTCTCTGATGCGCAGCATCG
The DNA here is from genome assembly GCA_024511045.1 of Gammaproteobacteria bacterium. Taxonomy (GTDB): domain Bacteria; phylum Pseudomonadota; class Gammaproteobacteria; order Methylococcales; family Methylomonadaceae; genus JANEMG01. The sequence continues at coordinate 4,971 of JANEMG010000102.1, forward strand.
ACGTCCTGCATCAGGCAGCCCGTGCAGTCGCCAGCCAGCCGCTGCGCGCCCTGCTGATACTGCTGGCGATGAGCATCGGCGTCACCTCGGTCAGCGTCCTGACGGCACTGGGGGAAAGCGCGTGCCGCTATATCGTCCACGAATTCGAAGCGCTGGGAACGCATCTGCTGATCGTCCTGCCGGGACGCACCGAAACCACCGGCGGGCAACCGCCGCTGTTTGGCGAAACCCCGCGGGACCTGACCCTGGACGATGCCGCCGCATTGCTGAAAAGCCGTTTTATAGAAGCCGTGGCGCCGATCAACATCGGTTCCGCGCCGGTGTCGACCGGTGGACTGGAACGGAAAACCAACATCATCGGTTCCACGGCGGCATTGCAACAGGTCAGACATCTCAGCATCGCCCAGGGCCGTTTTCTGCCGCGCATGGAAGCCGACCAGTCTGCCCCGGTCTGCGTGATCGGTCAAACCATCCGTGAAGAACTGTTCGGCAGGCGACAGGCGCTGGGGAAATGGCTGCGCATCAACGACCGGCGCTTCCGCGTGATCGGCATCCTGGCTTCGGAAGGTCAGTCCATCGGCGTGGACTTCGATGAACTGGTGATTGTCCCTGTCGCCTCGGCGCAGGCCCTGTTCGACACTTCATCGCTGTTCCGCATCCTGCTGCAGGCCAAATCCAAGCGTGCCATGTATGCCGCCGTCGACGACATCAGAAGCATTATCCGCTCCCGTCACGAGGGCGAGGATGATGTCACGATCATCACCCAGGACAGCGTGGTCAGCACCTTCGACAACATTCTCACCGCCCTGACCCTGACAGTGGCCAGCATCGCCGGCATCAGCCTGGCCGTGGCCGGGGTTCTGGTGATGAACGTGATGCTGGTCAGCGTTGCCCAGAGAAGCAGCGAAATCGGCCTGCTGAAGGCACTGGGTGCGACCAGGGTGCAGCTGTGCTGGCTGTTTTTGACCGAAGCGGCGCTGCTGTCGGTGGCAGGAGCATTGACGGGACTGCTGCTGGGGCAGGCCGCAATCGGCGTTTTGCAGCTGCTCTATCCCGGTTTTCCGCTGGCCCTGCCTGACTGGGCATTGTTCGCCGCACTGGCGGTTGCCACGGGTACCGGCCTGCTGTTCGGCGTCATCCCGGCACTGATCGCGGCCGGAAAGGACCCGATTCAGGCACTGGCGAGGCATTGAATCGATGTATTTCCGCGATCTCGCCAACCTGTCCCTGCGCAGCATCGCCGGTCACAAGCTGCGCTCGGTCCTGACCTCGCTGGGCATCATCATCGGCATTGCCGCGGTGGTGATATTGACTGCCGTGGGTGAAGGCATTCATCGCTTCGTACTGGCTGAATTCACCCAGTTCGGCACCAATCTGATCGCCGTCGTGCCCGGCAAAAGCACTACCTTCGGCATTTCCGGAGCCACCATCAGCACCGTCCGGCCGCTGTCGCTGGACGATGCCGAAAGTCTGAAACGCCTGGAAAACATCATCGCTGTGGTGCCGCTGATACAGGGCAACGCGCGCATCGAGGCTGGCAAGCGCCAGCGCCGTGCCAGCATCTTCGGCGTTGGCGCCGGCGTTCCCGAAGTCTGGCAGATAGCGGTGGCTGCCGGCCGCTTCCTGCCGCATGGCGAGCAGCTGCAGCCACGGCCCTTTGCGGTACTGGGCAGCAAGCTGCGCCGCGAGTTGTTTGCCGGGGAAAATCCCCTGGGCAACCGCATCGGCACCGACCGCTACCGGGTGATCGGAGTTATGGAGAAAAAAGGCCAGATGCTGGGCTTCGACATGGACGATTCGGTGTACATTCCCACCGCCAAGACCATGCAGCTGTTCGACCGGGAAGGCCTGATGGAAATCGACCTGCTATACCAGCAGGGCGCATCCCCGGAATCGATCAGCAGGGCGATCAGAAAATTGCTGATCACCCGTCACGGCCAGGAGGATTTCACCATCATCACGCAGAAGCAGATGCTGGAAACACTGGATTCGGTACTGGATATTCTGACCCTGGCGGTGGGCGCCCTGGGCAGCATCTCGCTGCTGGTGGGGGCGGTGGGCATCCTGACCATCATGCTCATCGCGGTATCCGAAAGGATATCGGAAATCGGCCTGCTGCGCGCCATTGGCGCGCAGCAGCTCAGCATTTTTTATCTGTTTCTGGCCGAAGCGGTGGCCTTGAGCCTGGCGGGCGGACTGGCTGGCGTCATCAGCGGCGTACTGGCCGTACAGCTGCTACATTTCCTGGTGCCTGCCCTGCCGGTACACCTGGCCTGGCAGTATATCGGTGCAGCTTTTGCCCTTTCCCTGCTGATCGGTCTGCTGGCCGGCGTACTGCCGGCCATAAAGGCAGCACGACTGCTGCCGCTGGAGGCCCTGCGCGCCGAGTGAGCAGCCAGGCGCGGGATTGATTCGCTAGTCTTCCAGCTGCTGTATGCCATCCAGGTACCAGGTGAAGCGTACACTGTGCACCGGCTTGACGAAATGCCAGACTTCCCGGACCTGGGCGGCCTGCTGTTCAGCGCCTTCGCGCAGGATCGCATCGAACAGCACCACGGCCTCCAGTTCATTGCCAACCTCCCGGACATCCAGCAATTCGGCATCCAGCTTCAACACCTCGGTGTCATTGAGGTCATCCGACGCCTCGACCTGGCGCTGGATTTCCTCGAACACCTTGTC
>JANEMG010000428.1 GCA_024511045.1 Gammaproteobacteria bacterium
CTGCCGATCTGGAAATGGCGCGAGCATCCCTGGTTCGAAAAAATGCCGTCCATGAACAGCTACCGGAAAATTCATCGCACCAAGCAGTTCATCATGGATCATTACTCCTTCAACCTGGACCTGGAAACCTGGGGACTGACCAGCAAGGAATGCGAACTGGCCCGCTTCGAGTCATTCATCGACAGGGATGTGCTGGCGCAAAGCAATGCCCTGTTCGGCTATCATGACGACAAGTACTACTTCGACCTGGACATCAGAAAGCATTTCGGTCTGGACCGCTACGACAGCGACATCATCCCCTACTGGAAGACGGAAACGGTCGAGGCGATGGATGCCTTCCGCTACAAGCCGGACTACCCCACCGGCGCCGGTGAATGCGTCTCCCTGGCGGCGCTGTATGCCAGCGCGCTGTTCATCATGGCCGACGTACCGCTGGAAAAGATCTACCTGCTCGCCACGCCGCTGCATTCACAGAATTTCATCGACGTGCAGCAGGGCATGCTGACCAACAATCGGCGCCTGGTCACCAAGAACATGTGGTTCAACGGCTCCGAACTTTCCGAAAAGGCCAGGCGCGCTCTGGTCAATGAATGGGTCACGATGGTCTCCAGCAACCGCGGCACCATCCATGCCGTCTACGACGAGGCAACCCTGCCGGCAGAGGACTACCGGCATTTCAGCGACGCGCTGAGGCGGTTCCTGACTACGGCGATCGACTTCCAGACCCTGGCGAATTTCCTGCGCAGCAAACCCGCTCTGCAGAAGCATTTCCAGCTACTGCATTACAGCAACGGCAAAGCACGCTATATCCAGGCGGAAAAAGTCTACCATTACGAGCACGACAGCAAATACCGGATTGGCGATGCCACCCGCCAGAAGCTGCTGCTGGAAATCGATGAAGATGAATTCTACCCGGAACCCATTGCCGACCGGATACTGCTGGACGACCTGGAGCGTTTTTTCAGCAGCCATCCCCTGTCCATCGACGAGCCGGAGGACATGGAACGACTGAAAGCCACATTGCAGCATCAGAGCATCGATGCCGACGCCCTGGTTCAGGATCTGAGCGCATTCTGCAAGACCGAACCGAGACTGCCGGACAGCCGGAAAAAGTTTATTCAGCAAGCCCCGCTGCGTATCGCTCACGGCGATTCCCGGGAACAGATCATCGCCTACCTGGAAGCCATCCGCAGCAGCCACCCGGTCGCCGACCTGGCCTTTTCCGCCTACCGGGACATGGCCCGGGCACCATGGAAGCCCTTTCTCAAGGCGGCGCTGCAACGTAACCCGGTGTGCATAGCGGCCTGCAGGAACCTGGATATCGACGCCGCGGCGGAAAAACTTGCGGCCATGGACAACACCTCGATCTATGACGGAACCCGGATCGCGCAGCCCGACGAGGTCTGGAACTTCAGCCGTGGCGATGGCCTGGAAAAAGCCCTGTGCCTGATGAATATCGTCCGTTCGCGTATGCCGGACAGCACGCAGCTGCTGCTGGGCGACGGGACGAGGATCGTCCTGCGCGTGGACGATGCGCGGGACTATACATTCGTTACCAGCAAACACTGCCCGCTGCCGGAGCCCAGAGATTTCGATTTCTGAAATCAGCGCCGGCAATCCCTGTTGCAGAATCATGCGTCAGACAGTCTGTCTGGATCGACTAGTCCAACCAGCCCTTGCGTTTGAAAAAAACATAGGGGGCGATGCCCGACAAGACGATCAGGGCCAGCGCTGCCGGATAGCCGTAAGGGACATCCAGCTCCGGCATGTATCTGAAATTCATGCCGTAGATGCTGGCAACCAGAGTCGGCGGCAGAAACACCACGGCGGCAATGGAAAAGATCTTGATGATCTGGTTTTGCCTGATATTGATGAAACCCTGGATGGAATCCATCAGAAAATTGATCTTTTCGAAGAGAAAAGTGGTATGCGACATCAGCGTTTCCACATCGCGCATGGTCTTGCGCCCGGTCTCCTGCAGTTCGGCCGCCCCCAGGAAATGCTTCAGCAGGAATGAAATTTCACGCTGGGTATCCATCAGGCACAAGCGGATCTTGCCGTTGCTGTTTTCCAGTCTGGCCAAATCGCCTATCGCCTGCTCCAGATCCGCATTGTCTTCTTCCAGCACCAGCGAACTGACGGTCTCCAGGCGGCGATGGATGTCTTCCAGAATATCCGCCGCTGACCGCCATGGAGAGCGA
>JANEMG010000103.1 GCA_024511045.1 Gammaproteobacteria bacterium
TGCGCCTTGCCTTACATCTGGCGTAACTACTCGGGCCCCTATGGGTAATCTGTTCCGGAAGACGCCGTGAATACATCCCTGTAGGCTTGACTTTGGCATCCCTGCCAAAGACACTTCCTCTACAGACCACCCATAGGGGCCTCTTTTACTATGGCTGAGTAGTTACCATCTGGCAAATAAAAATTATCCTGTACTATCGGCTATTCTTCAACGGCAAAGTCGACAATCTGTTTCAGTTCTTCGTTCATCTTTTTCGAGAAGCGATCGAGCTGCGGGTCGCCGGTGTCGGTTGGCAGCAGCCGGATCTTGACGATGACTTTCCCGGCATGGGCGTAGGTGACCACATTGCAGGGCATGTGCCGGATCGCGTGGGGGGAAATCTCCAGCAATTTTTTTGCATGCGTCAGATTGCAGAACTGAATGGTATCATAATCGGGAAAAGCAGGCGTTCCCCGTTGCCGGATCACTTTGCCGACATGGCTGTGGCCGGTGATTCTGAAGTTGTGTTCGGTGATGGCGATTTTCAGTTCGGCGAGAACATCGTCATAGGGTTTGTTCGTCTCTGCCTGATAGTAAGAGACTATTTCCACTTCCTCTGCCGGCTGTGCCGCGCAGCCGGCAAGAAAGACTGCCAGAACGATAATGCCTATTTTATTGACCATCTTGTCCGGGATTGACGATGAAAAACTGTTCGCCAGCTTAACATGACGGAAAAACAAACAAAAGTGCTGGGCGTGGTGCTGGCCGGTGGTCTGGCCAGGCGCATGGGCGGCCAGGACAAGGGGTTGCTGCTGTACCGGCAGCGGCCGATGATCAGCTATGCGCTGGATGCCATCCGGCCCCTGGTGGACCAGTTGATCATCAACGCCAACCGCAACCAGGATCGTTACTGGCAGTGGGGTTTGCCCGTGGTGGCCGACCAGGGCGACAGCTTTGCCGGGCCCCTGGCAGGCATATTGACGGCAATGCGTTTCGCCCCCCATGACATACTGCTGGTGATGCCCTGTGATTCACCGCTGATCACCACCCGGCATCTGCGCCGTCTGCTGACCACGCTGGAAGAGAACCAGGCCGATATCTGCGTCGCCTACGACGGACGCAGGCTGCATCCGGTCTTTCTGGCATTGCGCTGCGGACTGCAGGACAGTCTGGCCGAATTCCTGGCCAGCGGCCAGCGCAAGATCGATATCTGGCTGGCGCGGCATCACACGGTCCGGGCCGACTTTCATGACCAGCCCGAGATATTCATGAACATCAATACCATGGATGAACTGACTGAATTGCAGGTCGAGCAGCCGCAAAGCAGCCGGCCGGAGATGACCGATGCCGGCCTGAGTTTTGCCGAAAAAACCACCGCCGTGGATGAAAAAGGCCAGGTCAGGGATATCGAACTGGTGGGCGAAAGGGCCTTGACCATCTACGTGGACCGGCAGGAGATCGTCACCCTGATGACCATCGGCACGCACCCGGAACTGCTGACGCTGGGCTATCTGAAGAATCAGGGTTTCATCGAATCGCTCGCGGATATCAGGGTGGTGCAGGTGGACTGGCCGACGCAAGCCGTTGCCGTGGTGACGAGGAGCGGGGCAGCGGATTTTTCGGAGCAGATGGCCAAGCGCACCGTGACCACCGGCTGCGGGCAGGGCACGGTATTCGGGCGTCTGATCGAAAAGCTGCGCAATATCAAGGTGGCCAGGCTGCAGGTACAACAGTCGCTGCTGTATGCCTTGCTGGATACCATACGGGAGCACAATGCCATCTACAAGAAGGTAGGCGCCGTGCATGGCTGCGCGTTGTGCAGCGGCAGCGACATCGAGTTTTTCGTGGAAGATGTCGGGCGGCACAATGTGGTCGATGCCATTGCCGGCTATATGTGGCTCAATGGCATTTCCGGTGCGGGCAGGATTTTTTATACGACAGGCAGACTGACGTCGGAAATGGTCATTAAAGTCACGCAAATGGGGATACCAGTGCTATTATCCCGTTCGGGAGCGACGCAAATGGGGCTGGAAATGGCAAGGCGCGCCGGTGTGACATTGATATCCCGCGCCAAGGGCAAGCATTTTCTGATTCTCAACGGGGCGGAAAACATCGATCTGGACTGTGTCTGAAATGCCGGCGCCAGGCGCTGGCGGGCATTTTCCCACTCTTTTAAAAAGGATTGCAATACTTTGAACAGCAAAATTTTTCCTGTTGCAACAGGCATCGACAGAGAATAGGTTCCGCAGCAATGTTTCTGGAAACTTTCTATGCCACAAGAGATCTGGGACGTGTTCATGAAATAGCGATGATCCTGATCCGCTACGGCTTCGGAGATCTGGTGCGTCGTCTGGGCGTAGCGAATATCATCGACCGTGCCGGAAAAGTACTGCATTGGTCCGAAGCGGAGGAGCTGGCGCATCTGGAGCCGCCAGCCAGGGTGCGACGAGCGCTGGAGGAAATGGGCCCGACCTTCGTCAAGCTGGGGCAGATTCTGGCCACCCGCCCGGATCTGTTCTCGCCGCGCTGGATCGAGGAATTCAAGAAACTTCAGGATCAGGTGCAGCCGGTCCCCTTCGAGGAGATCATTGGCCAGTTGGAAAAGGATATCGGCGGCAGAATCGACGAGGTGTTTGCCGAATTCGACCGCGAGCCCCTGGCGGCCGCATCCATCGGACAGGTCTATACGGCAACGCTGCAGGCGGGTGAACGGGTGATCGTCAAGGTGCGCCGCCCCGGGATACGCCCCAAGGTGGAAGCGGATCTGCGCCTGTTGAGGCAGCTGGCGGAAATCGCCGAACGGGAAAGCGCAGATTTCCGCCGCTACCGGCCCAAGGATATCGTGCACCAGTTCACGCTGTCCATGCGCCGCGAGCTGGATCTGGCCGGTGAATGCCGCAATGCCGAACGCATTGCCACGAACTTTACTGGCGACAGCACTTTTGTCGTGCCCAAGATCTACTGGCAGTGGACCAGCGAACGCATGAACGTGCAGCAGTTCATCGACGGCATCTCGGCAAGAGACCTGGATGCCATCGAGCATGCCGGCCTGGATCGCAGGCAGCTGGCCAGGCGCGGCGCGGACATCGTGCTAAAGATGGTTCTGGAGGACGGTTTTTTCCATGCCGATCCGCATCCTGGCAACATCTTCTACCTGCCGGAAAACCGCATCGCCTTCATTGATTTCGGCATGGTCGGGCGTCTTTCCGAAGAACGGCGCAACCAGGTCGTCAACCTGCTGCAGGGTGTGGTGGGGCGCAATACCGATCAGGTGGTCAAGATTTTGTTGAACTGGACCAGTGATGTCTATGTCAGGTCCGACACGCTGACCATCGACGTCGATGATTTCATCGACCAGTATCACGGCGTACCCCTCAAGGAGATCGACATTACCCAGTTGCTGACCGATCTGACCACGCTGCTGCGCGACCATCATTTGTATATGCCGCCCGATCTGACGCTGTTGAGCAAGGCATTGATCACGCTGGAGGGCATGGGCAGACAGCTGGATCCGGACTTCAATCTGGTGGAAGTCGCGACACCGTTTCTGCAGCGAGCCGTGTTCAAGCGCTATGGTCTGGAAGCCATGCTGAAGCAGGGATGGCTGGGTTTTTCCGGTATCCTTGAATTGCTCGCGGGGCTGCCCGATGATCTGCATCGCCTGCTGGAAACTGCGCGCAGGGGCGCGCTGGGGGTGCGTCTGGAAATAGCCAAGCCGGAATGGCTGGGCAAGGAACTGGACAGGGCGGTCAACCGCCTGTCGGTCAGCCTGGTCACGTCGGCGTTGATCGTCGGCAGTTCCATCGTCACGACGGTGGAGGGTGGTTCGTCGTCATTGTTTGGCCTGTTCGGTTTTGTCGGCGCCTTTCTCGGTGGGGTCTGGCTGCTGATATCCATCTGGCGCAGCGGCTGAAATGGCTCGTATTTTCACAAGATTTACGAATATTGCATTTACCTTGCGGCAGATAGCCGCTATAATACTCGTTAAAACAGCAGAATAGGACAACTTCTTTAGAATACTTGTTATATATCTGCTGTAGCGATACGGCAGTGGCGCGTTATTTTTGCAAGATGATCGGCGGTCGTATTGATGGTTAATAACAATCACCAGGAAAAAAATTTTGCAGCCTATGCGCTGGGGCTGCCCTTTTCCGCTCTCGCCATGGCCATCATGGTGGTCTGGTTGTTTCCCGGCCTGCTGGGCCACGAACCCTGGAGGCCTGGTGAGGCGCACTACTTCGGCCTGGTGCAGCATATCCTGAATACCGGGGAGTGGCTGATACCGAAACTGGCGGGTGAGCCATTCATGGAAAAACCGCCGCTTTATTCTCTGACCGCGGCCGGGCTGGCGCAATTGTTTTCCGGACTATTATCGGTGCATGACGGAGCCAGGCTGGCTTCCGGCTTTTACATGCTGCTGACCTTTCTGTTTACCGGCCTGGCTGCCAGGGAATTATACGGGAAAGAGGCATCGTGGCTTGCCCCGCTGTTGCTGCTCGGTTGTCTGGGGTTGGCGCATCACATGCATCAGATGATCACCGATGTCGCCTTGCTGGCCGGTTTTGCCATGGCCTTCCATGGACTTTGCCTGGCTTCGCGGCGCTATTTATCGGGGGGCTTCTGGCTGGGGACCGGCACTGGCCTGGCCTTTTTGTCCAAGGGCCTGCTGGGCCCCGGAATTGTGTTGATCGTGGTCGTGGTGCTGCCTGTCGTGCATGTGCATTGGCGCAACCGGAATTACGCGAACACGCTGTTGACGGCATTTGTGGCATTATTGCCCTGGCTGCTTGTTTGGCCGCTGGCGCTGTATTGGCATTCAACCTCGCTGTTCTATGACTGGCTGTGGACCAATAATTTCGGCAGATTTTTTGGCACCGTGAAACTGGGACCGACGAAGCGTTCGGGATTTTATTTCAAAACCCTGCTCTGGGTTTCTCTGCCGGTCTGGCCGTTGGCAGGGGCCGCATTGCTTCGACAGCCGCGCCGAGCCATCAGAAAACCGGCATTGCTTTTGCCGTTAGTTTATTTCATCGTCATGCTTTCGGTACTGGGCGCCGCTTCGGAAGCCCGCGAGCTTTATGCCCTGCCCATGTTGTTGCCGCTGACGATGCTGGCAGTTCCGGGCTGCTTGGGTTTGTCGGATTTTTGGATAAAAGTCTGGGGACGCAGCGCAATCTTGTTGTTTTCTGCCGCCGCAACGCTCCTATGGCTGATCTGGGCGGTTGCGGTTTTCCACTGGCCGGATTTCATCTACCAGTTGCTGCAGCAGCGCTGGCCGGATATTCAGGTCGGGTTTTCCATGCCTTTGTTTGCCATTGCCGCTGTGGTATCGTTGTTCTGGTTGCTGGTGATTCGCTGGAGCAGCATCGATCCAAGGCAAAGTGTCCTGAATTGGTCGGGTGGTGTGGCCCTGCTTTGGGCGCTGCTCATGACCTTGTATCTGCCCGCCATCGAGCAGCGGAAAAGCTACCGGCAGGTTTTCACCGAGATCAGGGATTATCTTCCAGGTCCGGAGGAATGCGTGTCCAGCCGGTATCTGGGCGGTGGTCAGCGTGCCCTGCTGCAATATTACGCAGGCCTGGTCACCTTTCGGGTGGAGGTATCCAAGCGGCACCGCAGCTGCAATTATCTGTTGATTCAATACCGCGGCCAGGCCTATGACTATCTGTTGACTGGCATGCCGGGCTGGACTTCGGTTTGGCGAGGCCGCCGCGAGGGCAATACCGAGGAGTTTTTTGTCTTGTATAAAAAAAATCGCAATATACTCAGCATTCCTGTCGAATAGATCCGTAGAAAAACATTCCTGATTACCCGAATGCTTCAGCCAATTCAGTAGTCATTACCGTGTTTTATCAAGAGACCAAATCTTCACCGTTTGTTTGTCATTTCGACCAATGCAGCACCTGTTTTCCTTGTTAAGCATTCGTGCATTTATAAACAATTGAATTTTCGAGGTAACTACTCACCCATAGTAAAACAAGCCCCTATGGGCGGTCTGTGGAGGAAGTGTCTTTGGCAGGGATGCCAAAGTCAAGCCTACAAGGATGTATTCACGGCGTCTTCCGGAACAGACTACCCATCGAGTACTATTTGCAAGCATCAGTAACAATACAAAACAGGTGCTGCAGCAACGGGAGAAATCCTGGACGTCCCTGCAACGCTCATGGTTTTCAAGATCCCTCCTGCCGTCGGGATGACAGGGATATCGCGCTATCCGCATGGCTGAGAATCATTCGTAATCAGGAAAATATTTGATCGCTGCATGGCTGCTTCTGAACAAGGGGTCCGGCTGGTGATCATTTCTGTGGCAGTGAGGTTTTTGCCGGGGGCGGTTTTGATTTATCAGACTGCGATGCGATCATGGCGCCGGGCCATCTGAATTTTCAATAATGTCGCCTTATAGCGTATAATACCGAATCGTTTGCCTGACAGTTACACAAAATCAATTATCTATCGGGTTTTTGTAAGGCCGGTGCTGAAAGGAGCATGCTGTTTGATTATCGTACTGCGCGACAGAACAGATATCCACTGACTTTGCCGACGGACCGATTGTTGTCGTCGATGACTTGATATGGCGCAAGGATGGTTTAAGCAGGGTAGGGTTCAATAGCAGTCAATAGCCATAGACGTCCATTCAAGGGGGTTATGGCAAGCAACTGGCAAAAGTTTTTGCGGATATCATTAATGGCCTGTTGATCATGCCGCTGCAACCCAGACCGGGTTGCCGGTCATTATTACAAGGCGGTTTGTTCATGATGTGCGGATTCAGGCAGGGAATCAATCCAGCGTAAGGCATTTAAATTGACACCATCCAAGAAACAGCGTATAGAGAATCGGGAAAACCTATAAATGTCTGATAACAAAAAACAATTCGATATTTGCATTGCAGGGGCAGGAATGGCGGGGGCTACCATAGCCGCCTATCTTTCCCCAAGAGGGATAAACATTGCCTTGATCGACAAAAGCTTTACCGAGAAAAAAAGAATTGTCGGGGAATTGCTGCAGCCTGGAGCCATCCAGTCCCTGGAAAAAATGGGGCTGACGGATTTGCTGCAGGGATTCGATGCGCAACCGGTCTATGGTTATGCGCTGTTCAAAGACAGTGAGCACTTTGCCATCCCCTATAACGACGATGGTTCGACGAAATATCATGGTTACGGCTTGCAGAATGGCAGGTTTTTACAGAAAATCCGGGCCAATGCCCTGCAGAACGCCACCGTCACGCAAATCGAAGGCGCAGTGACCGAACTTTGTGAAGACGATGATCAAGTGATCAGCGGTGTAAAATACAAGGAAAAACGCAGCGGTGAAGTCAAGCGCATCGATGCCCGGCTGACCATCACCAGTGACGGCTTTTTCTCCAGTCTGAGAAAACATCTGGCCAGCACGGAAAAGAGCGTCACCTCTTATTTTATCGGCTTCATTCTCAAAGACTGCCAGTTGCCCTATCCGAACCACGGACATGTATTTTTGTCGGGCCCGACGCCATTCATCTGTTATCCCATTTCCAGCAACGAGGTACGGGTATTGATCGATTATCCTGGTGACAAGCCGCCAAGAAAATCCGATATCGG